>NZ_CP013070.1:3542500-3654322 GCF_000264945.2 Sphingobium indicum B90A | reverse complement strand
TCAAGGCGTATCCTTGACCGGCGCTGACCACCCGATCCGCTCCAACGTGTCCGTCAATGTTGATCGCGGCACGCTGAACGTGCGAGAAACCGACGCTTTGCTGGCCCCATTGGACAGAGCGGCAACTATCAACTGCATCTTTTCCGCGGCGATCGTCGGCGGTCGTCCACCTTGTCGGCCCCGCCGCTTTGCGGCGGCCAGGCCCGCCATGATCCGCTCCCGCGTCAACGCTCGCTCGTATTGGGCGAGCGCGCCGAACAGCGAGAACAGCAACTCGCCATGCGGCGTGGTGGTATCCATCTGTTCGGTCAGCGACCGGAAGGCGATGCCGCGTTCCTTGAGGTCGGTGACGATCGCCAGCAGGTGCGGCAGCGAGCGGCCGAGCCGATCGAGCTTCCAGACAACCAGCGTGTCGCCGGCGTTCATGTAGTCGAGGCAGGCTTTCAGGCCGGCGCGATCGTCGCGCGCACCGGAAGCCTTGTCGGAGTAGAGGTGCCGTTGATCGACACCAGCGGCCGTGAGCGCATCGCGTTGCAGATCGACCGGCTCTGTTGCAAAAATCGTGAAGCTTGAGCATGCTTGGCGGAGATTGGACGGACGGAACGATGACGGATTTCAAGTGGCGCCATTTCCAGGGTGATGTGATCCTGTGGGCGGTGCGCTGGTATTGTCGCTATCCGATCAGCTATCGCGACCTTGAGGAAATGCTGGCGGAACGCGGCATTTCGGTCGACCATACGACGATCTATCGCTGGGTCCAGTGCTACGCCCCGGAGATGGAGAAGCGGCTGCGCTGGTTCTGGCGGCGTGGCTTTGATCCGAGCTGGCGCCTGGATGAAACCTACGTCAAGGTGCGGGGCAAGTGGACCTACCTGTACCGGGCAGTCGACAAGCGGGGCGACACGATCGATTTCTACCTGTCGCCGACCCGCAGCGCCAAGGCAGCGAAGCGGTTCCTGGGCAAGGCCCTGCGAGGCCTGAAGCACTGGGAAAAGCCTGCCACGCTCAATACCGACAAAGCGCCGAGCTATGGTGCAGCGATCACCGAATTGAAGCGCGAAGGAAAGCTGGACCGGGAGACGGCCCACCGGCAGGTGAAGTATCTCAATAACGTGATCGAGGCCGATCACGGAAAGCTCAAGATACTGATCAAGCCGGTGCGCGGTTTCAAATCGATCCCCACGGCCTATGCCACGATCAAGGGATTCGAAGTCATGCGAGCCCTGCGCAAAGGACAGGCTCGCCCCTGGTGCCTGCAGCCCGGCATCAGGGGCGAGGTGCGCCTTGTGGAGAGAGCTTTTGGCATTGGGCCCTCGGCGCTGACGGAGGCCATGGGCATGCTCAACCACCATTTCGCAGCAGCCGCCTGATCGGCGCAGAGCGACAGCCTACCTCTGACTGCCGCCAATCTTTGCAACAGAGCCAAAAATGTCGTCGCTCATGTCGGTCTCTCCTATTGTCCTGCGCGGGTGATCGGCGTCGCCGCGTCTGTGGTTTGTTCGGATCTTAGAAAATGAGCCGGTTCCGGATTATGCTGGGCGCAATCGCCGGACAAACGCCGCAATCGCCGCGCCAATCTCGTCCGGACTGTCCTCCTGGATGAAATGGGCGCCTGCGACCGTGATTTCGGTCTGGTTTGGCCATGTGCGGCAGAAGTCGCGTATTCGGCCCGTGGTCAGGTGTCCCGGCTCGGCGTTGATGAAGAGTTTCGGAATCGGGCTTTCGCTGAGCCAGCCGGCATAGTCCCGGGCGATCGCGACCACGTCGGCCGGGGTGCCTGCGATCGGGATTTGGCGAGGCCAAGACAGGGTCGGTCGACGGGCTTCGCCGGCGGCGAGGAAGGGCTCGCGATAGGCGGCCATCTCCGCTTCGCTTAAGGGGCGCAGGATCAATCCGGGGAGAACTTGTTCGACAAAAACATTGTCCTGCAACACCAATTCTTCGCCCGCCTGCGAGCGAAAGGCCTGAAACAGATCGCGATCCTGTTCGGGAAAATCCGCCCATTCGAGCGGCATGGTGACCGCTTCCATATAGGCAATCCCCTGTACACGCTCGCGGTGGCGGCGGGCCCAGTCGAAGCCGAGGACGGACCCCCAGTCATGCACGACCAGAACAACCCTGTCCCCGAGATCGAGCGCCTCCCACAGCGCGTCGAGATAGTCACGATGCTCGGCATAGGTATAACGCTCGGGCCCCGACGGATCGAGCTTGTCCGAATCGCCCATGCCGATCAGGTCACAGGCGATCAGCCGTCCCAGCCCGGCGCAATGCGGCATGATATTGCGCCACAGATAGGACGACGTCGGATTGCCGTGCTGGAAGAGGATCGGATCGCCGGTCCCTTCATCGATATAGGCCATGCGCCGGCCCTTGATCTCAATGAATTTCTTCTCGCCAAATGGCTTTGCGCCGAGGCTCATCGATATTCTCCTTGAGCGATTTTCTGGTCTGCCCGGTCGGCGATGCATATCGCATGATGAATATCATGTCAATCGAGGAATCGTTCTAGCCATTGCCGTCGAGCGGAGAGTTGCTGCCGGAGCATCGATGGATGACGGCGTAGGCCACGCAGGCGCCTCTCAGGCGGTAGCTTTCCTTAGCCCCGGGCGCATCCGAAAGATCGAGGAAGGTTTTGTGAGTCGGATACCAGACCGCGAGAATCTCATCGATATGTTGAGTGCCCACGGCCTGGCCAAACACGGGCGTGCACCACAGGATCCGCGCGCCGGCTCTGTTGCAAAAATCGTGAAGCTTGAGCATGCTTGGCGGAGATTGGACGGACGGAACGATGACGGATTTCAAGTGGCGCCATTTCCAGGGTGATGTGATCCTGTGGGCGGTGCGCTGGTATTGTCGCTATCCGATCAGCTATCGCGACCTTGAGGAAATGCTGGCGGAACGCGGCATTTCGGTCGACCATACGACGATCTATCGCTGGGTCCAGTGCTACGCCCCGGAGATGGAGAAGCGGCTGCGCTGGTTCTGGCGGCGTGGCTTTGATCCGAGCTGGCGCCTGGATGAAACCTACGTCAAGGTGCGGGGCAAGTGGACCTACCTGTACCGGGCAGTCGACAAGCGGGGCGACACGATCGATTTCTACCTGTCGCCGACCCGCAGCGCCAAGGCAGCGAAGCGGTTCCTGGGCAAGGCCCTGCGAGGCCTGAAGCACTGGGAAAAGCCTGCCACGCTCAATACCGACAAAGCGCCGAGCTATGGTGCAGCGATCACCGAATTGAAGCGCGAAGGAAAGCTGGACCGGGAGACGGCCCACCGGCAGGTGAAGTATCTCAATAACGTGATCGAGGCCGATCACGGAAAGCTCAAGATACTGATCAAGCCGGTGCGCGGTTTCAAATCGATCCCCACGGCCTATGCCACGATCAAGGGATTCGAAGTCATGCGAGCCCTGCGCAAAGGACAGGCTCGCCCCTGGTGCCTGCAGCCCGGCATCAGGGGCGAGGTGCGCCTTGTGGAGAGAGCTTTTGGCATTGGGCCCTCGGCGCTGACGGAGGCCATGGGCATGCTCAACCACCATTTCGCAGCAGCCGCCTGATCGGCGCAGAGCGACAGCCTACCTCTGACTGCCGCCAATCTTTGCAACAGAGCCAGTTCGACTACGCCCGTCACCCCGTAGACCGCCTGGACGGCGCGGTGCGCCGCGTCGGTGACGGAGTGGTCGCGCTGAAGCTGGTTGGTGAATTCGTAGATCGCCTCGTCGGCCGAATCGTCGAAATCCGGCCTCTGCTCCATGCGGAGCGCGTTCACGATCCCGGCGGGAAGGCCTGCCGCCAGCGCATGCGGCTCATGCTGGAACCACTCGAACGAACAGTTCCAGACACGCGCCGTCACGAGGATGGCGAGCTCGCTATGCCGCTTGGTGAGCGAGGTGCGGAAGCGCAGCAATTCGCCGAACCGCTGCCATTTGTCGGCAAGTTCGGGATTGTGCAGCGCTGCGCGGAGCGGGCCGACCAGCCCTCCGCGCGGGCCGCTCACGATCGCTTCATACACCGCGCGCTGGGCGGGATTCATGGTCGCGAATTCAGGAAACGGAATGCGCGGCACTACGCTCTCCACTCTGGGTAGGCAGTTATGGCTGTTTGTTCAGCCGCCCCGAACAACGTCCGTCGGCCGAGGCAAAAACCTCATAGGCCATCTTTATGGCCTATGTCGATAATAATTTGCGCCACCCTGGTATATCCGCGTGTTTTCGCGGAATTTCCCTATTTATTTGAGCTTGATGTCCAGCCGGACGACATCGCCCCGATAGGTGCCGTCGGACACCATCACCAGCCGGCCGCTATCGCTGATCACCGTGCGATGCACATAAGCCACGGGCACGTTGAGCGGCACCTGGAGCCCCTTTGCGGTCAGCACGTCGGCCGCGCCGATGGTCAGCGTCTGGCTGGCGCCGGCGATCTTCAGGCCGCGGATGTCCGCCACCAGGCTAAGCGCCGTCTTCGTCACCAGATCTTCATGCGAGATGCGCTTGCAGAGCGCCTCGTCGAGATAGGTGTCGGCCAGCAGGAAGGGCTTGCCCTCCCGCCAATGACGGCGGCGGAAGCGGCGATAGCTGCGCGCGCGCTCGCCATCGCTCTGGATGATGTTCGGCGGCTGGTGGCCGGTTTCCTCCGAGAGCAGCTCGATGGTCGCGCCGGAACGCGAGCGCAAAAGTCCCGACCAGTCGGTCTCGACCTCGCACCAGAGTTGCTCCTGGGGCCGATAAGTAACGAAGGTGCCCTTGGCGCGATAGCGTTCGATGAGGCCTTCGCCGTTCAAGATGCCGAGCGCCTGGCGGACGGTGGCGCGCGCCACGCCATATTCGGCGGCCAGTTCCTCGACCGTTGGAATTTGGGAACCGACCTGCCACTCCCCGGACGCGATCATGCGCCGGAACAATGTACTGAGCTGCAGATAGCGGGGGATCCCCGTTCCATCTGCGCCGAGGGGGCCTCCTGTGTTCTCTGTGTCTTGCAGCATTAGGTGTTTATAGCAGCCAATTGGATTAGAGCAACCGTGCGCATTCCGCATTTGCCGGTGCGGTGCGTGAGCCTTTGACAAACACACATAAGGACAGTGTAATAGCTTAATGATCCGAATCGAGGCTCAGAGGGACGCGGAAAACGCAACGGCGCGCGCGCCGAAGGTCGGCCTGCCATGGCCCGTGCTGCTGCACTGGAGTCCGAAATCACCCTTCGTCCGCAAAGTGGCGATCGTGATCGCTGAATGCGGCCTCGACGCCCGGATTCGGCGCCAGCGCACCGTTGTCGAGCGGCTGAACCCCGACACCGCCTATATGAAACGCCATCCGCTCGGCACCATTCCGATGCTCGAGCTGGAGGATGGCGCGATGCTCCACGATTCGGCCGTCATCTGCGAGTATCTGACGATCCTCCAGCCCGCGCCCGTCCTTCTCCCGAAAGAGGGGTGGGCGCGATTCGAGGTGCTGCGCCTGCAGGCGCTGGTCGACGGCATGCTCGACGCGCTGTTGCTCTGGCGGCAAGAACGCATCCGCCCGCAGGAGCAGCAGAGCGCCGCGTTCCACACGGCCTATGCGCTCAAGGCGCGGGTCGCGCTCGACGCGCTGGAGGCGGAGGCGAGCCGCTGGCCGGACGCGCTCGATCTCGGGCAGATCGCCGCCGGCTCGGCGCTGGCCTATCTCGACCTGCGCTTCTCCTTTCTCGCCTGGCGCCAGGGCCGCGACGCGCTCGCCGCCTGGCATGACCGCTTCGAGGCGCGGCCCAGCGCGGTCGCGAACCGACTCGCACTGGATTGATTGACAGGAAGGATTTTCGTGGCCAGCCCCCTTTCGCATCTGCGCGTGCTCGACCTCAGCCGTATCCTGGCAGGTCCATTTTGCGGCCAGATCCTCGCCGATCTCGGCGCGGACGTGACCAAGGTCGAGCGGCCGGAAGGCGGCGACGACACGCGCGGCTGGGGTCCGCCCTTCCTGCCGGGCGCTGATGGCGGTCGGGGCGACGCCGGCTACTTCCTTGCCTGCAACCGGGGCAAGCGCTCGATCCGCGCGGATCTCGCGACGCCAGAGGGGCAGGCGCTGGTGAAGGCGCTGGCCGCCCGGTCCGACATCGTGCTGGAAAATTACAAGACCGGCGGCCTCGCCAAATTCGGGCTGGATTATGAAGGGCTGAAGGCGGTGAAGCCCGACATTGTCTATTGCTCGATCACCGGCTTCGGCCAGGATGGTCCGCGCGCCTCCCAGGCCGCCTATGACTTCATGATCCAGGCAATGGGCGGGCTGATGAGCGTCACCGGGGAGGCGGACGGCTTTCCCGGCGCGGGCCCGCAGAAGGTGGGCGTGCCGGTGGTCGACCTGATGACCGGCATGTATGCCGCGATCGCCGTGCTCGCCGCCATCGCGCGCCGCGATGAGACGGGTCAAGGCGAATATATCGATATCGGCATGCTCGACGTGGCGGTCGGGTCGCTTTGCAACCAGGCGCAGAATTATTTTGTCTCAGGCAAGACGCCGATGCGCGCCGGCAACCGCCACCCCAACATCCAGCCGCAGGATGTCTTCCCCTGCGCGGATGGCCATGTCGTGATCGTCGTCGGCAATGACGGGCAATATGCCAAGTTCTGCGAGGCGATCGGGCGGCCGGAACTGATCGAGGACGCACGCTTCCTCACCAATGGCGATCGCGTCCGCAATCTCGACCAACTCATGCCCGCACTGATCGCCGCCCTGTCGGCGGATACGATGAAGGGCTGGGTCGCCCGGCTGGAGGCGGCGGGCGTGCCCTGCGCGCCGATCAACACCGTGCCGGACGTGCTGGCCGATCCGCAAGTGAGGCATCGCGAGATGCTCGTGCATCTCGATCATCCGGTGTCGGGCCGCCTCGCCATGCTGGCCAGCCCCATGCGATTCCGGAACGCGCCGGTGGCGTACCGGCGCGCGCCGCCGCTCCTCGGCGAGCATGACAAGGAAATTCTCGCCGAGCTGGGCCTCTGATACACCTTATATCATCATATAGACTATCATTATGATCTTTTTGATGGTAACAGCCTGAAAGGCAAAAGAGGGAGCGGATATGTCGCAGATGTCCAAAGGAGAAAGCGTGATCGCCGAGGCGCCGATGAACGCCTTCTCGATAGCAATCGTCCTCCTGTGCTGCATCGTCAACATCGCCGACGGACTCGATTTCGCCACCCTGGTCCAGGCGGCGCCGGTGATCAGCCACGCCTGGGCAGTGAACCCGCGGATGCTGGGCGTGCTGTTCGCCTCAACCGCGATCGGCATGGCGGTGGGCGCGTTCGTGGTGGCGCCGCAGGCGGACAGGTTCGGGCGGCGCACGATCCTGCTTTCCGCGCTGGCGCTGAACGCCGTGGTCATGCTGCTCAGCGCGGCGGCCGGCAGCGTCCATGAACTCTTGGCGCTGCGCTTCTTCACCGGCATCGGCGTGGGCTCGCTGATGGCCAATCTCAACGTGCTGGTCATCGAATATGCGAACCGCAAATGGGGTAATTTCTTCCTTTCGGTGATGCACCTCTGCTATGCGCTCGGCGTCACCTTCGCATCCCAGATCGGCTATTGGTTCGTCGCCGATCATGGCTGGCAGATATTGTTCATCGTCGGCGGCCTGTTCAATCTCGTCATCCTCGTCGCCGTGTTCCTCTGGCTGCCGGAATCGATGCAGTTCCTGCTCGCCGCCCAGCCGCGCGGCGCGCTCGAGCGGGTCAACCGCGTCCGCCGGCGCCTGGGCGTCGAGCCGCTCGACGCGCTGCCGGCGATCACCGGCGGGGGCCGGGCGCGGACGCGCATCGCCGATCTGATCGGGCCGGGGATGATAGCGGGCAGCGTACTACTCTGGGTGGCATCGCTCGGCTATTCGGTCGTCGGCTTCTATCATCTGAGCTGGACGCCGAAGGTGCTGGACGATGCAGGCCTGCCGACGCGCCTCGCGCTGCTGGCGGGCACGTTCACCAGCATCTTCTCGATCCTCGGCAACCTGTCGATGGGCTATTTCTCGGCGATCGTCAGCGCGGCGCGGCTGACGGCGATCTATTTCGCCGGCGCGGCGACATCCTTCCTGCTGTTCGGGTTGAACACGGGCGATCCCTATATGATGCTGACGATCGCGCCGGTGATCAGCTTCTTCGCGCAAGGCGCGTTCAGCGGCCTGATGATCAACGCGACGCGCTATTATCCGGCGACGATGCGCGCGGCCGGCGTGGGCTTCGTGGTCGGCTTCGGCCGCTTCGGGGCGGTCGCGGGGCCGCTGGTGGGCGGCATCGTCCTTGGCGCGGGCGGCGGGCTGCTGCCGCTCTACGCCGCGCTCGCGGTGGTCGCGGCGGTCGCCGCCGCCTGTATTTTCATCGTCAGCCGCTTCCATGGCCCGGCACCGGCGACGGCATGATCCTCGGAGATAGATGATGGCACGGCTTACTCACGGTCTCGGCTCCTCGCACACCCCCATGCTCAACATGCGCGACGGCGATTGGGCGCGGTTCGAGGAGCGCGACATTCCGGGCAAGTTCCTCGACAAGGAAGGGCGTCCGGCGACCTATGCCATGCTGCTGGAACGCGCGGACAAGGCGCTGCGCGACCATATCACGCCCGCGCTGCTCGACGAGCGCATGCGCGCCGCCAAGCGGGGGGTCGAGCGGATCAGGGCGGCGATCGTCGCCTCCGGCATCGACACGCTGATCGTCATCGGCGACGACCAGGCCGAGCTTTACACCAACGACAATCTGCCGAGCATCCTCATCTATTATGGCGAGACGATCCGCAACAACCCGCGCCACAAGGGCAATCCCAACCCGCTCGAATGGTGGCAGAACGCGCGCGGCGGCTATTATGTGGACGAGGGCGAGACCGACTTCCCGGTCGACGCCGGGCTTGCGCGCCACATGATCGCCCGGCTGGTCGATGATGAATTCGACATCTCCACCGCCAACCGGCTGCGCGACGGCGAGGGCGAGGGCCATGCCTTCGGCTTCGTCCACCGCCAGTTGATGGACGAGGCCAACCCGCTGCCGATCGTGCCGCTGGCGCTCAACACCTATTATGCGCCCAACCAGCCGACGCCGCGCCGTTGCTATGCGCTCGGCCAGGCGATACGCCGGGCGGTCGAGAGCTATCCGGAGGACATCAAGGTCGGCGTCATCGCCTCGGGCGGCCTCAGCCATTTCGTGGTCGACGAGGAGTTGGACCGCGGCCTGATCGAAGCGATCCGCACCAAGGATGTCGCCGCTCTCACCAGCATGGATCGGGCGAAGCTCAATTCAGGCAGCTCGGAAATCCGCAACTGGATCGCTACGGCGGGCGCGTGCGAACATCTCGACCTCGCCTGGTCGGAATATCTGCCCTGCTACCGCACCGAAGCGGGCACGGGCACGGGCGTTTGCTTCGCCGAGTGGCATTGAGTGGAGGAAGCCATGCGCCAACGCAGCATCAATATCGAATCGATCGGCCATCCCCAGCCGATCCCGCTCGCCTGCCGGATCGGGCCGATCCTCGCCACCGGCGGCATCATGGGCCGGGATAGCGAAACGCGCGTCATGCCGGAGGATGTCGCCGGGCAGGCCGCCAATTGCTTCCGCAACCTGGCGCTCGTGCTGGCCGAGGCCGGCATGGACATGGGAGACGTGGTGAAGATCACCTGTCATGTCCGCGACGACGGCGCCAGGGAGGCGATCAACGCGTCCTGGCTGGAACATTATCCCGATCCGGCCCACCGGCCGGCGCGCCACACCCAGATCGCGACGCTGCGCGGCGCGGTCCTCATCCAACTCGACGCCCTGGCGGTAGCAAAGGAAGCGGCATGATCATCGACGCCCACGCCCATATAGTGATGACCGACGCCGACTATGCGAAGATGGCGACGCTCACGGGCGCCCGCAACAATCCGCCCCAGGCCGCGAAGCTGCCGGCGGCGGAGGTGGCTGAGAAGACCGCGCGCGGCCTGCTCGCCAAGATGGACCAGGTAGGCACGGACGTCCAGTTCCTGTCGCCGCGCCCCTATCTCCAGATGCATTCGCTGGGACCGGCGGGCGTGCCGCTGCACTGGGCGCGCTATTGCAACAACCTGATCCACCAGCAGGTCGAGATGTTTCCGGATCGGCTGAAGGGCGTCGCCGGCCTGCCGCAGTTCCGCGCCGAGAGCCCGGCCAACTGCGTCGAGGAGCTGGAGCGCTGCGTCAGGGAGCTTGGCTTCATCGGCTGCATCCTCAATCCCGATCCCACCGAGGGCGACGCCCTGCCCCCGCCGGGCCTGGGCGATCGCTTCTGGTACCCGCTCTATGAGAAGCTCGTCGAGCTGGACGTGCCTGCGTTGATCCATTCGGCCGGCTGCTGCCACCCACGCGAAAGCTACACGCTGAAGTTCATCAACGAGGGCAGCATCGCCGTGATGTCGCTGTTGCAGTCGGACGTATTCAAGGACTTTCCGACGCTGAAGATCGTCATCTCGCACGGCGGCGGCGCGATCCCTTATCAGATCGGGCGTTTCCGTGCCGGCGCTTGGCGGCGCGGCCGCGAGTTCGACCAGGAACTGCGCCAGCTCTATTTCGACACCTGCCTCTATTCCAGGGAAGGGCTGGAGCTGCTCTTTCAGGTGGTCGGCGCCGACAATTGCCTGTTCGGCACCGAGCGGCCCGGCACCGGATCGGTCCATAATCCCCATTGGGGCCATGACCTCGACGATCTGAAGCCGGTGATCGAGAGCATCGACTTCCTCACCGCCGAGGACAAGGCCAAGATCTTCGAGGGCAATGCCCGCAGGATCTACCGCAAGGCCTTCGCTTGAGCCTCGGTCTCGTCTTCGTGATGGGTGCGCCCGACGCGGGGGCGGACGGCCTGTCCCTTCCCCAAGACGCGCTGGCGCCGATGCCATGGGTCGGCCGGACCATGTCCAGCCGGGCGGGGGAGCCGGGCCGACCGCGCCACATGCTGCTGGCCGACAGCGCGGCGAAGACGGACCTCGCCGGGGCGGCGGGCGCATGGCGCTGGTCGGGCATCCAGATCCTGCCCGGCGACGAGCCGGCGCCCAGGAACGCGGGCGGCCTGCTCGTGAACTGGATGAACATCGACGGCGCGCACGAGGAGGAGTTCAACGACTGGTACGATACCGAGCATGTGCCGCGCTTCAGGGCGGTGGACGGCGTGCTCGCCGCGCGGCGCTTCCGCGCTTCGACAAGCCAGCCGAGCTACGCGGCCTTTTATCACCTGCGCGACCTGGACGTGGTGACCGGCGCCCAGTGGCGCGAGGCCGCGACGACACCATGGAGCGCGCGGATATTGACTTTCCGCCATGACAATCTGCGGATGGGTTTCACCCCCGCCTGAGGACGAGGAACGAGGCATGCGACGGGCGCGATGGATGGGGCTGGCGGTGGCGGCGGGGCTGCTTGGGGCGGCGGCCCCGCCCTCACCCCCGCCTCCGCCCGAAATCGCAATCCCCCAGCCGCGCGTCTTCCCCGAAAGCATCACCGCGACGCGCGACGGCACGCTGATCGTCGGCAGCGCGGGCAATGGGACGATCTGGCGCGCCCGGCCCGGTGACAAGGCCGCCACCATTTTCATCGCGCCGGACAGCAGTGGACTCGTGTCGGTGCTGGGCGTGTTCGCGGACGACAGGCATGGCCTGCTCTATGTCTGCTCCAACGGCCGACGCAGCGACCCGACCGAGGCGCGCGACCGCGCCGCGGCGATCCGCCTGTTCGACCTCAAGAGCGGCGCGCCGGTCAGGAATATTCCCACCCCTGGCGCCTCCCGGTCGCTGTGCAACGACTTCGCGGTCGCGCCCGACGGCACCGCCTATGTCGCCGAGACGCTGCGCGGCTCGATCATCCGCGTGCGCGGGGACAAGGCCGACGTCTGGATCGCCGATCCGCGCCTGGCGGGCGCCGACGGCATCGCCTTCGACGACGACGGCCAGCTCTACGTGACCAGCGTCACGTCCGGCCGCATGTTCCGCACCGGCACGAACGCCGATGGGAGCGCGCGTCCGCTGGTCGAACTCATCCCGCCCCGCAAGCTCGACCGTCCGGACGGCCTGCGCCATATCGGCCGCGGCCGCTTCCTGCTCGCCGAGGCGGGCGACCAGGGCGGGATCACGCTCATGACCGTCAAGGGCGACACGGTGACCCTCTCCCCGCTCCCCGGCGGCCGCACCGGCACGACCTCGGCGGTGGCGCTGGGGAAGACCTCCTGGGCGGTCGCGGGCAAGCTCCGCTATCGCACCGATCCAGCGCTGGCTGGACAGGATCCCGGTCCCTTCGCCATCTACGGCACGCCTATCCGAGCAGGACGATGATGACCGGCTTCGCCTTGCCGATCGACGGCGCGCCGGTCGAGGGCGCGGACACCCGGCGGGCGGTCAATCCCGCCACCGAGGCGCCTTTCGCCAGGGCGGCGGGCGCGTGACGGCGACGCCGCCAGCCGATCCCCGGTTCGCGGCCAATGCCATACCGTGTGACGGCTGCACGCTCTGCTGCTTCAACGAGCAGGTGATCCTGCGCCCCGAGGCGGGCGATGTGCTGGAGGATTTCGACTGGGAATATATCGCGAGCGATCTCTATCCGGGTCAGCGCGTCCCAGCGCTGAAACGCGATCCCGCGACCGGGCATTGCGTTTATCTGACGGAAACCGGCTGTTCGATCCACGAGCGCGCGCCCGCGATATGCCGGCGCTATCATTGCGCCCGCACCTTCAAGGCACTCGGCCGGATGTCGCGGTCCCGGCGGGACATATTATGGGCGATGGGCAATGTGCTGGACAGGGCGCAAGTCGAGCGCGGCCGCGACCGCCTCCAGCGCGCCCGCGAACTGGGGCTCGATCATCTGATCGACACGGACGCGCAGGTCCGGGCTTTCGAGCGCATCGCCGACGCCCACAAGTCCGGGCGGCGCTAGCTCCCGGAAGCGGGGCGGCTCCCCGCTCAGAACCGCGCACGGACCCCCAATGTCCAGAACATGCCGCGCGTATCGTAGAAGGGCGAGTTCGCGATCTGCGGCTGGACGATGGCGTTCGGCGCGATCGGCGGCGCGACATTGAACAGATTGTCGATCCGCCCATAGATGTCGAAATTCTCGGTCAGCTTGTAGCTCGCGTCGAGGTCGACATAACCGCGGCTGGGAATATTGTTGTTGTCGAGGTCGAGCGTGGTGACGTTGAAGCGGGTGTCATATTTGCCGCCGTCGATGAAACTGTAGGTCACGCCCAGCTTGGCGCGCCCGATCTGGTACCGTGCCTCCGCGTTGAAGCGCCACTGGGGGACGCCGAGCGGCGGCGGCGAGACACCCGCGAGGCCCACATAGTCATTGGTCACGCCATTGGCGATCGTCTTCAGTTCGGCCACATAATTGGCCAGCACGCGGAAGGTCATCGTGCCCTCGCCGAAGGTTCTGAGCGGGAAACGGTACATCGCCTCGAAATCGATGCCCGATGTCTTCTGCGACTGCGCATTGAACGGCACGACGTTCACCCGCGTAAGCCTGCCCGATGCATCCCGCACGACGCTGGCGCAATAGACGGTCTGGCCGTTGAAGCAGAAATCGACGATGTTCTGGCCGGACACGGTGGAGATCGCGTCCTTGATCTTGATCGAATAATAATCGACCGACATGCGGAAGCCCGGCAGCCAGCCCGGCTGGAACACGGCGCCGATGGCGCGCGTGTCCGCCTTCTCCGGCTTCAGGTCGGGATTGCCGCTCGTCACCTGCAGCACCTGTCCGGAGACATTGCTGGGCCGGTCGACGAGTTGGCTGATCACCTGATTGCCGCGGGAGAACAGTTCATAATTATTGGGCGCGCGGATATCGCGGGAGATCGTGCCGCGGAACCGGATATCGCTGACCGGCGCGTAATTCAGACCGACCTTCCACGTCGCCACGCCGCCGCTGGTGGAATAATCCGTGTAGCGCACCGCTCCGTTCAACTCCAGATTCTTGGCGAAGGCCATGTCGCGCGCCAGCGGCACGACCACCTCGCCATAGACTTCCTTGACATTATACTTGCCCGAAAAGGGCTGGGCGTTGATCGAGCGCCAGCGCGCCGCGGCGGAGTCGGGGTCGGAGGTGAGCACGGTCTGCTCGGTGCGATATTCCGCGCCCGCCGCCAGTGAGACATCGCCGGCCCAGGTCGTGAAGGGCGAACCTTTCAGGTTCAGGTAGAACACCTTCTCGCGCTGCACGGAGGATTGCCAGCTGTTCCCGAGATAATAGGCCTGCGCCGCCTGGTTGATCGCTCCCGCGCCGAACAGGTTGACCGGCACGCACCCGCTGATGTCGGGATTGCTGCTCCCCGGATTCTGCAGCGTCACGCGGCAGACGGGCTGGCCGGTGGCGGGATTGATGACCGCGTCGACCGCGTTGAAGAAGCGCGTCTGGATGCGGTTGTTGGTGCTGTCCTGCCGGTAATGGGTGCTGCCGATCTGGCCGGAAACATCCCAGCTCCAGCCGCCAACCTTGCCCTCGACGCCGATCACGCCGCGCCGCATCGTCGTGCGCGTGGAAAAGAAAGCCGTGCCATCCTCAAGCTGCTGGCGGCCAAGGGCGAAGCTCCTCATATTGGCAGCGGCCATCGCCGACCTCAGGGCAGCAGGGAGATAGGCGTTGTCCGCGTTGATGGTCAGCGTGCCATTGTCATAATTGGCGGTGAGATCGCTCCGGGTCTCGGTGCGGGATTGGAGATAGTCGCCGAACAGCTTGATGTCCTGCGTCAAGTCGAAATCGATCCGGCCATAGCCGGTATAGCGTTTCAGGATCGGCAGCAGATTGCCCCCATCCTCGAAGCTGCCGCCGTCGCCGCCGGTCATGTAGGTGCCGCCGACGTTCGTGCCGTAGTTGAAAGGAACGGGTTGGCCGTTCGGACCGAATTGCACGCCGGTGCCGGTGGGGAAACCGAGCAGCCTGGCGAGCGCGAGCCCCGACGTACGGCCGAGCACGCCCCCCGGCGTCATCTGCGAAAAGGTGGAATTATCGGCGATGATCAGGCGCGGCTGGCCATTGGTGGCCGTGTAGTTCGGGTTGGTCAGCAACGCCGTGCGATGCGAACCCCAGGGCCGCGACGCCTGGCTGGTCTGGCCCGAATTGCGTAGATAGTCGAAGGCGGCTTCCACATGCAGCCGGTCGTCCATGAAGCCATGGCCATAGGCGAGCGACACCGCCGGCCGATGGAAGTCGTCATATTTGGTCTGCGCATAGGACAGGTCGCCGCGGAACCCCTCCAGGTTCCTCTCCAGCGTGAAGTTGACGACGCCGGCCACCGCGTCCGAACCATAGGCCGCCGACGCGCCGCCGGTGACGATCTCGACATTGCTGATCAGCGCGGTGGGGATGACATTGGTGTCGATCGTGCCCGCGGGATCGGTCAGCGGCAGGCGGCGGCCGTCGAGCAGCACGAGCGTGCGCTGCGGGCCGAGGCCGCGCAGATCGGCGGTGCTCGCGCCGACCGGCTCGCTCGACTTGCCGACATTCTGGTTGATGCGCAGTTGGGGGATATCCTGCAACAGTTCGGAGACGGTGTGCACCGCCTTCTCCTGCAACTGCGCCTGGCTGATGGCGGTGACGGGCGTCGGGGCGGTGAAGCCGGAGATGCGCGTGCCGGTGACGACAATATCGCTCGCGGTGGGCTGAGCCGCGGCCTGCGCCGGAGCGCCCTGGGCTGGAGCACCCTGGGCCTGGGCGGCCGTCACCAGCGCCAAACTCCCGGTGGCCGCCAGCGGCACCAGACTGGACGTGCTCAATAGCCGCCACGGACGCATGCTCCGAAGAGCCTCGACACCTCTCGCCATCATGACCTCCCTCAGCTCCCTTTACCGGGGGCGCGGTCAGGAACTCTCGGACGCGCTCGCAAAAGGGCCCACGCGCCGCATTCAGCGCGACCGAGCCGTCCCCGTTCAAGATCCTTGAAGAGGCGAGGCTATTCCAATCCCTACCGCGACCTGCGGATATGTGTTTTCTTTTTCGCGCAGTGAGTGACTCATCTGCTAATAAGGCAGTTTATTGACTTTTTAGAACCGTGTCAATCGCCGCACGGTGAGCCGTTGCGCATCACTTCTCGTCGAAGCCGTAGATGTCGAGCGTCCTCTCTCCGGCACGGATGCGCGCAATCTTCGCGGCCTCGTCGAGTTCCCGCGCTTGGCCGCGCGCGACGGCGTTGGCCGCCTCAGCGGCGGGGATGGCGACCACGCCGTCGCGGTCCCCGACGATCAGATCGCCGGCCGCGATCACCACCTGCCCGATGGCGATCGGCTGCTGGAGCCGGGGCGGCACATCGAAACCCTTGATCGTGCCTCGGATGCATATGCCGTTCGAGAAGACCGGGAAGCCCATTTCGGCGAGGCGGGCGGTGTCGCGTACGCCGCCGTCGATCACCAGCCCCGCCAGGCCCCGCGCCATCGCCGCCTCGTTCAATATGTCGCCCCAATAGCCGCCCTCGATCCCGCCGCTGGTCGAGACCACCAGGACGTCGCCCGGCTCGGTGCGATAGAGCGCGCGGTGAATCCACAGATTGTCGAGCATCGGCACCACTACCGTATAGGCGGGCCCGGCCACTCGCATGTCCGGCGCGACGGGCTTGATCGCGGACGGCAGGGCCCCGATGCGTCCGGCCGCCTCATGCAGTGTGGCGGCGCCCAGCGCGCGCGCGCGCGCCAGCATTTCCGCGTCGAATATCAGCTGTTCGGTCATTTCGTCGCCTTCCCCGGAGACCTGGCCGCTCGGCCACCGCAAATAAGTTATCGAGCTAGTCTATCGATTACGGATGTGGATCGATGACCACATGCTCCTGGGTGTAATAGCCACGCGCGAACCCTATGCTCGCGGCGCCGTCGGCGTACCAGGCCTTGGCCTCGGGCGAGGTTACGCCCCGGTAGC
Source organism: Sphingobium indicum B90A (assembly GCF_000264945.2). NCBI lineage: Bacteria > Pseudomonadati > Pseudomonadota > Alphaproteobacteria > Sphingomonadales > Sphingobiaceae > Sphingobium > Sphingobium indicum. The sequence goes on along the minus strand of NZ_CP013070.1, from coordinate 3,637,486 downwards.
TCTGATCCTTGTGCCAGGACTGGGCGATGCCATCCACCTCGCCAAGCGCGTGGCTGAAGGGCGGGATGTCGCTCCGCCTGGCCGGCGCCACGACCTCGTTCAGGATCAGGCCGGCGACTTCCGGCACCTTGCTCGCCATCGCGCCATGCACGCGGAGCCAGTGGTCGACAAAAGCTGCGTGGGTCGTGCCCGGCTTGCGCTGGAGCAGCGAGAACAGCCCCTTGCCGCCCCGCTTCACCGGCACCATCACATTTTCGGTGACGCGATAGCCCTGGATCTCGCCGACGAACAACGGCCCGTCGCTATACCAGGCGCGCGCCTCCCGCGGGGCGTCGGGATTGCTTGGCGAGTTGCTCTCCAGCTTCCAGGACTCCGCGACCCCGTCGATCAGGATCGGCGTGCCGCCGGGTATGTCGTTCCGCCCCCGGCTGGGGCCCAGCACCTCGTTGCAGACCATGCCCCGCATGCCCGGAATCTTGAGCGCCATCGGCGCGTGCACCCCCAGCCAATAGCGCATGAACTCCTCATGCGTGGCGCCCGGCTTGCGGATCAGCAGGGTCAGGGACTTGGCGATGCCGGGCGGCATGCGCGTATATTGCGCGCGCGCCACCGCCGGCACGGTCAGCGCCGCGACCCCCGCCGCAAGCAGTTCGCGCCGCCCGATCACGGCACCGGGACGCCTGTTCGCGGGTAGCTCCGACATCGCTGCTCCTCCTGCCTGGATGCTCACAGCCGCACGCGCACGCCCGCCATGAAGCGCCGCCCGACCTTGTCGTACCAGATGCCGTTGGTCGGCACGTTCAGCACCGCGTAGGGCGTCGGCGCCGGATCCTTGTCCAGCAGGTTCTCGATCGACCAGAAGAACCGGAACTGCTCCGTCGCGTCGATCGAGCCGGCCAGGTCGAGATAGGCGAACGCCGGCACATGGTTGTCGTTGATCGTCAGCGCGGGCGTGGTGTTGTAGATATTGTCCTGCTTGCCCGCCGAGATGAAGTTTAACTGCGGCGTGATCGAGAACGGCCCGCGCGTATAGGTGACGGCCAAGTTGCCGCGGAAGCGCGGCATCGCGCCGAGATTGGCCTGGCCCATCTCGCCCACGCGCTCGATCGCGCCGGCGCCGGTGCCCGGGTCGACCAGCGCGTTGAAGACATAGGTGCCGCTCGCCGCGATGCTCACCCGGCCTTCCCCCAGCGGAAAACCATAGCTCAGCGTCATATCCAGGCCCTTGTTCCGGAACGAACCCACGTTGAGGGCCGGCGCCGTGAGGCTGGTGGGATTGCCGGCTGCATCGAACGTGAACAGGCCGCAGAATTCCTGCTGGCCGAGCGTGCAGAGCGACGCGACGTTGAGGCCGGACAAGTTGGTGATCGCACCCTTCAGATTGATGTCGTAATAGTCGACCGAGGCGCGCAGCCCGCGCAGGAATCCGCCCGGCTCGACGACCACGCCAGCGGTGAAGGTATCCGCCTTCTCGGCCTTTAGGTCGGGGTTCCCGGCCGAAACATTCTGCGGAATGATCTTGGTGATGCCGTTCACGGTGATCGTGTTGGTCACGAAGTTGCCGGGGCTGGCGAGTTCCCAGATGGCCGGCGCGCGGATGTCGCGCGACCGCGTGACGCGCAGGCGCAGGCCGTCCACCGGCTCCCACACGCCGCCGACCTTCCAGGTCACCTGATCGCCCACCGTGCTGTAATGGGCGAAGCGAGCCGCGCCGTTGATGTTCAGCGAACGCAGGAAGGGCTTGTCCTTCGCCAGCGGCACGATCGCCTCGACATAGGCTTCCTTGACGTCGAAGCTGCCGCGATAAGGGACGGCGTTGCCCGTGGACGAAAAGCCGTTCGCCGCCGCGATCGGATCGGCGCCGACATTCTCGCTTTCGCGCCGATATTCGATGCCGACCGCGGCCGAGACTGGCCCCGCCCAGGTCGAGAACAGATTGCCCCGCAGGTTCGCCGCCGCGCTGTGCTGGATATATTTGACTGTCGTATGGCCGGTGCCGTTGACATAGCTGATGGCGGCGGCGGATGGAGAACCTGCACCAAACAGGTTCAGCGGCACGCAGCCATTGTTGGGATTCACGTCGCGCGTCGAACGGCAGACGATCTTGCCCGCGCTGTTGAAGACCGCGTCCGCAGCCAGGGGCACGTTGGCGCTGATGGTGTTGTTGAAGCTATAGCCGTCATAATTGTTCCGGCCGTAGGAATAATGGGCGTCCCAGTGCCAGGAACCGCCAAGCTCGCCCTTGCCGCCAACCTCCACGTGCCGCGTCGCGTTCACCGCCTCGGTCTTCACATTGCCGAAATCATAGCCGATCCGCGACATGGTGAAGCTGGTGATCCCATCCTTCGCCATCGCCGCCTTCACGGCCGGCGACAGATACGCATTGTCGTCCTTGATGGTCACGGAGGTGTAGCGCGGCGGTAGCCCGCTCAATATGCCCTTCGACCGCGAATAGCCGCCCTCCACATAGGCGGTAAGGGCGGGTCCGAACTCATATTCGGCGTGCGCGTAGGTGGTGAAACGGCGCAGCGCGGGCACAAGACTGGTGCCGCGCGCGATCGACTGTCCTTCACCGCCGATCTGCGTCGTCCCGTTTGACAGGATGCCGGAATCGAACGGTCGCACGCTGCCATCGGAATTGAAGGTGTATTTGTTCAGCGAGAAGCCGGCCGGGCCGGTGATCCTGCCGCCCGCGCCCAGATTATTGTGCACCCCCTGCGTCAGGATCAGCGCCGGCTGACCGTTCGTCCTGTAGGCGGAGTTGCTATAGATTTGATATTCCTTGCGGCCCCAGTCACGCGTGTACATGTCGCCGACGCCGCTGTTGCGCTCATAGTCCGCGCTCACGACGACATGGCCGCGATCCTGCGCGAAGCTGGTGCCCGCGATGAAACCCAGGCGCTGCGTCGCATAGTCGCCTTCCTCGGATATGCCCGCCTGGGCGCGCGCCTCGAGCCCGGTGAAGTGTTTCTTCAGGATGACGTTCACGACGCCGGACACGGCGTCGGAACCATATTGGGCGGATGCGCCGCCCGTCACCGTCTCCACCCGATCGACCATCAGCGTGGGGATCAGGTTGAGGTCCACCGTGACGGGCACGCCTAGCTTGCTGGCGGGCGATGACGGCACCATGCGACTGCCATTCACCAACACCAGCGTGCGTTGTCCGCCCAGGGAGCGCAGGTCGGCCGTCGCCTGGGCCGGGCTGCCGGTATTGGTCGCGTTGGCGCCGGGGCTGCGCGTCGGCTTGAAGGCCGGGTTGAGGTTCAGCACGGACATCACCGTTGTGGCCGCGCGGCGATCGATCACCTCGGAGCCGACTACGGCGGTCGGCGACGGGGCCTGGAACCCGCTCAACGCAACGCGCGAGCCAGTGACCACGATGTCCTGCGCGTTGATGTCCTGCGTCTTGTCAGGGGCGGCATCCTGCGCCGCGGCGGTCGCAGGCGCGGTCTGCGCGCCCGCCGCGGCAGCGAGGAAGGACGCGATGCCGATGGCGGACACCGACGCAGTCAAAAGGCGATACCGCATTAAGAGCCCTCTCTGTGTTTCCGGTTTTATTTTCTATAGGTCAGTCTATCATACTTTATGAGCTGGTCAATCATTCTCCAGCGAGTCGACCCACCAGTCAGATGGGCAGAGGGACGAAAACATGGTGGACCATAGCGCAGCTACACGAAATCCTCACGCGTCACGCCGGGCGGCGCGAGATCAGCGTCATGATCTTCAGCCTGCGGCGTCTGGGCGGCACGAAGACATGCCTGCGTCACGAACATATAATGCTGCCCATATAGGTGGGTGCCGCAGCGGCGGCGGAGAGCATCGAAGTCGGGATGGCGGCGCAGGCGCCAAGCGCAAGGACATCTCGCCGCGCAAGCTTCCAATCCCTGGAAGACTCTTAAGCCGCATGGACAAATTCGAAATATCGGCGAATGGCCAATGGTGAGCGTCAATCCTCCCTGCGCGCAGCGTGGAGAGAGGGACCGCCGCTGAAAGCGGTGGTGGAGGGGAAATCGGAGGTCGTGCCCCTTCCCCTCCACCAGCCTTCGGCCGGTCCCCCTCCCCATCTCCCGATGGGGAGGATTAAAGAGGTCCGCTCTCCGTTTAAATCACTTAGCCGGGGCGATGCTCGAATTTGTCCACGCTGCCCAAGGGTCAGAGGGCATCTAGCCAGGATGCTTTTGATAAGCTAATAAATTAGGTCATTAGTGTAAACGTCGGAAAGTGGGCGGCTGAGGAGTGGGCGTGAACAGCATGCGGCATGGGATGGAGCGTCGGGCGCTGATCGGCGGCGCGCTGGCGACGGGACTGGCGGGCGCCTTGCCCGGCCGCCTCCTGGCCGCCGCGCCCGATGGCCGTCTGTTCAAATGCACAGAATTCCTCCGGCGCGCGCCCGGAATGACGCCGGACGCCTTCCTCGCCCATTGGGAGAAGGAACGCGCGCCGCTTCTGCTCGGACTGAAGGGTCTGCGCGGCCTCATTTTCAACCGGGTGATCCGCGAACGATCGCCGGACGCCCCGCATGACGGCATCATCGAAATGTGGTTCGCGGACGAGGCGGCGTACACTCATGCCTTTGGCGCTGCGGACGAGCAGCTGATCGGCGCGCTGGCGGACGACCTGCCGCGCTTTGCGGCGGGCGATCCGATGGGGTTGTTCACGCGGGAAGTGCCCATCCGGATTCCCTACCCCAAAACAGGCAACGCCAAGCGCATCGGCCTGGTCGGACGGAATCCCGGCACGACCGAGGACCAGTTCTTCCGGGAGTGGCGGACCGTCCACGCCAAGGAAGCGGCCAATCAGCCGGGACTCGCCGGCTATGTACTGAACATGCGCGCGGGGCCTCGCCTGCCCGATCTGCCCTGGGACGGCTATGCCCAATTGTGGTGGACCGACTGGCCAGCGTTCGAGGCGGCCAGCCGGGCGATCCACGCCACGGTAGGCGCGCGGCTCCACTTTTTCCACGCGCACCAGCTTTATTATGTCGACGAGTTCATCGCGCTGGCGCCCGAAGGCCGCTTCGGCTGACGATCCGTCAGACCCGTTCTGAGCAGCAAGGCGATGCCCTGACCGACGCCGGCACCGTTCAGCCGACCATCAGGGAGAGGCCGGATCGCATCACAGATATAGCGTGCGTCATCCGGCCTTTCCCCGATGGTCGGCGTAATAGAGCGGCCCGCCACGCCAGCGCGGCCAGCCATAGCCATGCACCCACACCATATCGACGTCGGAGGCGCGCTGGGCGATGCCCTCGGCCACGATCCGGCGGCCTTCCTCGATCATCGGATCGAGCAGGCCGGCGAGTATCGCCTCATCGCTCCAGTCGCGCTGCGGGATACCTTTGTCGGCGGCGAGTTCGGCGATGATCCGCTCCACTTCGGGCGAGGGCCTGGCCCGGCCCTCGTCGTCATAATCGTAGAAACCGGCGCCAACCTTCTGCCCGCGCCGGCCGCGTTCGTTCAGCCGTTCGCGGATGGTCGAGCCGGTGGAGGTCTCGGGCGTCCAGCCGAGGTCGAGACCGGCAAGGTCACCGATCCGAAACGGCCCCATCGGCATGCCAAACGCCACCAGCACACGATCGATCGCGTAGGGACTCGCCCCCTCCAGCGCCATCGCCTCGGCAGCGAGGCGGCGCACCATCAGCATGCGGTTGCCGATGAAGCCATGGGCATTGCCGGCGACGACCGCGATCTTGCCGAGCCGCTTGGCCAGATCAAGCGCGGTCGCGAGCACCTGCGGCGAGGTCCGCGCTCCGCGAACGATCTCCAGCAGCTTCATGATGTTGGCGGGCGAGAAGAAATGCAGACCGAGCACCTGCTCTGGCCGGGATGTGCAAGCGGCGATCGCGTCAACATCGAGATAGGAGGTGTTCGTCGCGAGGATCGCCGTCGGCTTCGCGACGCCGTCAAGCGCGCGGAAGATCACCTGCTTGACCTCCATCGTTTCGAACGCGGCCTCGATCACCAGATCGACCTCGGCGAGATCATCGTAGGAGAGCGATCCGGTAAGCCGGGCGCTGGCCGCGTCCGCCGACGCCCGGTCCATGCGGCCGCCCTTCACCGCGCGCGCGATCAGGTCGCGCACCGCCGCCAGACCGGCGTCGAGCGCTTCCCGCCGCTGCTCCACCAGCACCACCGGCAGACCGGCGGCGAGCAGGGCCATGGCGATGCCCCTGCCCATCGTCCCCGCGCCGATCACGCCGGCCCGATCGATCGGAAGGCGCGGCGTGTCGGCGTCGATTCCCGCGACCTTGGATACCTCCCGCTCGGCGAAGAAGACATGGCGGAGCGCGGCGGATTGCGCGCCGTCGCGCAGCCGCGTGAAGGCCGCGCGTTCCAACGCCAGCGCCTCGTCGAAAGGCACGCGCAGGCCCTTTCGGATCACCTCGACGCAAGCGGCGGGGGCGTCCTGACCGCCGAAGCGCCGCGGATTGGCGTTCCCATATTCGTCTAAGACGGTGTCGACGCGGTCGGGATCAGCCACTGGAAGATCCCGCGTGCGGACCGGCGCGCCTTCGCCGGCGGCCTCGCGCGCGAACTGCCGCGCCGCCTCGATCAGCGTTCCGTCGGCGACCTTGCGGTCGAGCAGACCCGCTTCCAACGCTTCTTCGGCACTGATCGGATCGCCGCCGACGATCATCGCCAGCGCTTTCCCCACGCCGACCAGACGCGGCAGGCGCTGTGTGCCACCCGCCCCCGGCAACAGCCCAAGCTTGACTTCGGGCAGCCCAAATCGGGCGGAGGAAACCGCAATCCGCCGATGTGCGCCGAGCGCCACCTCCAGCCCGCCGCCAAGCGCCGTACCGTGGATCGCGGCGATAATGGGCTTGGCGCTGTCCTCGATCGCGGCGATCACCTCCGGCAGGCTAGGCGGAAGCGGCGGCTTGCCGAACTCACGGATATCGGCGCCCGCGAAAAAGGTGCGGCCGGCGCAGCGGATCACCAGCGCCTCCACGACGGGATCAGCGGCCGCCTCGGCGACCGCGTCCAGCAGCGCCTGTCGCACGTCGCGTCCGAGCGCGTTGACCGGCGGCGCATCGACCACACACTCGCCGATGCCTTCGCGAATGGAAAAGGAGGCAACCTCGCTGGCGAAGGCCATGTCGTTCTCCGGAGCGGTTATCAGCGGAACCGGGGTTCGCGTTTCGATGTGAAGGCGATGACCGCCTCCCGATAATCGGGATCGCGACCCAGCCCGCCCTGCATGATCGCTTCGGCGGCGAGCGCCTCGTCGAGCGTCTGGTCGGCCGCCTCGCGCACACTGCGCTTGATCGCGGCTATCGCGGCGCGCGGACCCCTGGCCAGCCGCGCCGCCAGCGCCTCCGCCTCGGCGGCGAGCGCCTCGTCCGGGCAGACGCGGGACACCAGTCCCCAGGCGAAGGCCTCGTCCGCGTCGAAGGCGTCGCCGGTGAGCAGCAGCGCCAGTGCCCGATTGAGCCCGACCTGCCGCGCCAATGTCCAGCTCAGCCCGCAATCGGGGCCGAGACCGACCTTGACGAATGGCAGCTGGAAGCGCGCCGAAGCACCGGCGAGCACGATGTCCGCCGCAAGCACCAGCCCCACGCCCGCCCCCGCCGCCACGCCGCCTACCGCGGCTATCACCGGCATCGGCAGCGCGATCAGCCGGCGGATCAGCGGGCTGTAATTCTCGACCAGCGAGGCCTGGAGATCCACCTCTCCCTCGGCGAGCATGTCGCGACGTTCGGCCAGATCCTGACCGCTGCAGAACGCCCCGCCCGCGCCGGTGATCACCAGTGCGCGGATAGCCCGGTCCGCCTCGACCGCCGTCAGCGCCTCGCGCAACGCAAGGTGGGTCGCCGCGTCGATCGCGTTGCGCCGGGCCGGACGGTCGAACATCAGCCAGCCGACCGCCCCCCGACGCTCGAACAGGATAGGGGAGGCCGCCTCGGCCATGGTCACTTCCGCAGGATGGTGATGGCGCAATTGCCGCCCGCGCCCAGCACATGGGCGAGGCCGACCCTGGCACCCTCCACCTGCCGCGCGCCGGATTCGCCGCGCAGTTGGGAGACGATCTCCACCACCTGGCCGAGATGCGATGCGCCGACCGGCTCGCCCTTGCTGATGAGGCCGCCGCTCATGTTCACCGGATGCTTGCCGGTGATCTCGGTGACGCCCTCGTCGATCAGGCGCCCGCCCTCGCCGACCGGGCACATCTGCAGTTCCTCATATATCTCCAGCTCGCAAAAGGCGTCGGTGTCCTGCACCTCGAAGCAATCGACATCCTCCGCGCCAAGCCCGGCCTGCTCATAGGCCTTGCGGGCGGTCACCTCGGTCGGGCCCTCATTATTGGCGGTGGCGCTCATGCTGTCGGCGGGGCAGCGGAAATCGGCCGAATAGCGCGCGATGGTGTGGACGCTGCCGGCGATGGTGATCGGCGCGCGTGCGCCGATCTTGCGGGCATAATCCGCGGACGCGATCACGACCGCCGCGGCGCCATCGTCCGGCGCGCAGATTTCCAGCCGGCGGATCGGATCGCACACGAGCGGCGAGCCAAGAATCTCCTCCAGGCTGAATTCCTTGCGATACATCGCGTTGGGATTGTGGACGCTGTTGCGGTGGTTCTTGTAGGCGATCTTGGCGATCTGCAAATCGGTGGTGCCATATTCGTGCATGTGGCGCATCGCGCGCATCGACCAGTAGGACGGATTCAGCGATAGCCCCATCTCGATCTGCCAGTCGGCGTAGATCATGCGCGGATCCATGAAGCCGCGCGGCATCTTCTCCGCGCCCAGCACCATCACCACGTCGCACTCGCCGGACCGGATCGCCAGCACGCCCTGGCGAAGCGCCGCGCCGCCGCTGGCGCAGGCCGCCTCGATATCGACAATCGGCATGTCCGTGCCACCCAGCTTGCGCAGAATGCGCGCGCCGGATGTCGCCGGCAGGTACATGCGCGAAAGATAGGAAGCCTGGATGTCCGACCAGGCCAGCCCCGCGTCCGCCAGCGCCATGCGCGCCGCGTGGGAGCCGATCTCCTCGGCCGTCTTGTCGAAACGGCCGAAGGCATGAATGCCCGCGCCGATGATAACCACGTCCTTCATGGGAATTCCTTAGGCGGCAGGATTGTAGACGAATTCGACGACGCCATCGGCGCGCGCGCGGGCCGTGAACCGCACCGTCATGCCGATGCGCACAGCATCCGGATCGCCGCCCACGGGCGCCACGACGCGCAGCCCTTCGGGCAGTTCGACCAGCCCGATGGCGAAAGGCTGGAACGGTTCCGCGCCCTTGTAATCGCCCGGCGGGCGATAGCGCACCACCGTGTAGGTCCACACCTTGCCCTCGTCGGAGAGCGCGATCGGGAAGACATCGTCGCTGCCGCAATTCGGACAGAGCGTGTTGGCGCCGAGGGTCGTCTCTCCGCAGGCCCGGCAGCGGCTGCCGGCCAGCCCGACCGAGGCGAGGTCGTCCAGCGCCCCGGTCATCAGGCCGCTCCGCACCGGGCGGAAGTCCGAGAGCGGTGTGGAATCAGTCATGGGCGAACGTCCTTCCGAGTCAGCATATTTGAGTCATTAGTATGGTTTAATGTGCTATATCAACCCTCCGCATGCTGATTCCTCTGCCCCGGGCGTCATTTCACCTCATGGCCGTCCCAATCCTGATTGGCGCGATGGACAAGATAGGCGTGGATCGCCTCGGCGTCGGCGCGGGAAAGCTTATCGGCGAAGCTCACCATGCCGTTATCGGCGCGGATGCCGCCCAGCACGATGTCGTAGAATTGCGCGCGCGTCCCGGGCGTCAGTTTGCGCAGGTCCTTGATGCCGCCCCGCGCCTCATCGCCATGGCAGCCGGAGCAATTGGTGGCGTAGAGCGCGCGGCCCCGATCGACCTGCGCCGCCGGCGCGCTGTCGGGCGGCGGCGCCGCGACCGTGGCGGCGGTCGCGACCGGGAGCGGCGGCAGCGTCGCCTTGCCGTCCAGTCGGAACACCAGCAGCCGGGCGGTCGACAGCCGCATCCCTGAGTCGTTGCTGTTCGGGCCATGGGCGAGGCCGCCGCCCCAGCCGGCGTTGACAGCGACATATTGCACGTCATCGATGACATAGCTCATCGCGCCGGCGATCGGCACCTGCCGGACCGGCATCTCCCAAAGCTTCGCGCCGGTGTCTGCCCGATAGGCAGCGAAATTGGCGTCTATCGTCCCCTGGAAGACCAGGTTGCCGCCCGTCACCAGCGCGCCACCGCTGCCGCGGCGCGCGTATGGCACGCGCCAGACTTCCTTCTGCTTCACCGGATCCCAGGCGGTGAGCCAGACCTTCGTCATCGCCGCGATCTCCGCGGCGTGGCGCTTGCGCAGTTCCTCATGACCTGTGGAGGCGATGCCAAGCTGGTGCATCTCACCGGGCTGAACCTTGAAGTTCGGATCGAACGCATATGTCATCGCGCTCTGGAGCACCGGGAAATAGGCGAGGCCCGTCTTCGGACTATAGGCCATCGGGTTCCAGTTATGCCCGCCGCCGGCGCTCGGCGATACCAGCACCGGCGTCTCGCCGTAGCGCGCCTCTGGATTCACGATCGGGCGGCCGGTTTTCCTGTCGATGCCCTTGGCCCAGGTAATGCCGGGCACATAGGGTTCGGCCGAAAGCAGCTCTCCGGTGCGGCGGTCGAGCACGTAGAAGAAGCCGTTCTTCGGCGCGTGCAGCAGCACCTTGCGGTTCCGCCCGCCGAACTTCATGTCCGCGAGGATGATCGACTGGGTCGCGGTATAGTCCCATTCGTCGCCCGGCGTTTCCTGATAGTGCCAGACATAAGCGCCGGTATCGACATTCACCGCGACGATCGAGGACAGGAAGAGATTGTCGCCGCCGCCCGGGCTACGCACCGCTTGCGCCCAGGGGCCGCCATTGCCGGTGCCGATATAGACCAGCCGCGCTTCCGGATCGTAGGCGAAGCTGTCCCATGCGGTGCCGCCGCCACCCTGCTTCCACCATTCGCCCTTCCAGGTCTTGGCGGCCATCGCCTCGGCCTTGCTTTTGTAGCCCTTGGCGGGATCGCCGGGGACGATGTTGAAGCGCCAGAGCTTCCTGCCGGTCTCGGCGTCATAAGCGGAGACATAACCGGGCGCGGCCGCCTCGGCGCCGGCGTTGCCGATGATGACCTTGCCGTCATAGACGCGCGGCGCGCCCGTGATCGTATAGGCCCAACCCGGATCGAGCGTCTGCTGGCTCCACATGGGCTTGCCGGTCCTGGCGTCGAGCGCGATCAACCGGCCGTCGAGGGTGGCGATGAAGATCTTCCCCTTCCATGCCGCGACGCCTCGGGAATTGATGTCGCAGCAAGCGAAGCCGCCAAAGCGGCGCGGTACCTGGGGGTCATAGCGCCAGATCTCCCTGCCGGTCACCGCATCATAGGCGGTGGTCACGTTCCAAGGCGTGATGTTGTAGAGTATGCGGTCGACGACGATGGGCGTCGCCTCCACGCCACGGTCGGTGCCGAGATCGGCGTACCAGGCGAGGCCCAGCCGCTTGACGGTATCGACATTGATCTGCGCGTGCGGGCTGAAACGCTGCTCGCTGTAACCGGCGGCGGGGACGATCCACTCGCCCGACCCGCGATCCACCGCGCGCAATCGCGCATCGTCAACCAATCTCCCCTCGCCCTGGAATGCAAGGGCAGCCGTGCCGAAGAACAGGATTGCCGCGACTGCCCCTTTCCGCGCCCAATGGAACCGCCCACTACGCTTCGCCATCACATCCACCCTATTGTTTCTGCAAATATTTCAGGCCTGGGCCGGAAAGCCGTAGAGCCGCTCCGGATTGTCGACCAGGATGCGCCGCCGCAGCACCGCGTCGCCTTCGATCCACGCGTCGAGCAGATCGAGCAGCGCGCCCGGGTCCGGCGGCGGCGCCACGTTGAGCAGCGGCCAGTCGGTGCCCCAGACGAGCCGGCCCGGGTTGGCGCGCGTCATCGCCTCGTGGAAGGGCCGGAGATCCGCATAGCCGGTCTCTGGCGCGCGACTGTTGCGGAAGACCATCAGCTTCACCCAGACCCGCCCCTCGCGCAGCAGCCCGAGCAGGCGCTGGAACCGGGGATCGTCGACCGTCCGGTCCGACGGCCCGACCCGCGCCAGATGATCCAGCACCAGCGGCACGTCCAACGCCAGCAGGTCGTCGATCCAATCGATCAGCAGGTCGAACGGCGCGAACAGCTGCGCGTGCAGGCCCACGGCGCGCATCCGGGGGGCGATGGCGCGCAGCGTGTCGAAGCCGCTGGCGCCGGCGAGGCGCTTGCCGCTATCCTTGCCGATGATCTCGGTGAAGCGCAGCCCGCGGATGCCGCCCGCCCGGAGCGCCGCAAGCTGCGCTTCGTCGAAGCTCTCGTCCGCGACGCCGACGCCGCGCCGCGCCACGGGATCACGGGCGACGGCCTCCAGCGTGCAGCGATTGTCGGAGCCATAGGCCGAGGCCTGAATGATCACGGCGCGGTCGAAGCCCAGCCGGGCGAGTGCCTCTGCGTGCATGTCGGCGGTCGCCAGCGGGGGCGTATAGGTGCGTCCCTCCGGCAGCGGGAAGAGGTCGAACGGACCGAAAACATGGGCGTGAGTGTCGCACGCGCCCGCCGGCAAGGCTTTGCGCGGCGGCGTGATTGACAGCGACCGGGGATCCGTCATCTAATTCTCCGCGAAAGCGGTCGCGATCGCCGAGGGGCGCGCGGCGAAGCTGTCCTGGAATTTTGCGAGGGCCGGCCTGCCGTCGCGCCAGCCGCGCTCGGCGAACCGGAAATCGAGATAGGCGAGCATCACCCCCACGGTGAGATCGCCAATATCGAAGCCGGCGCCACAGGCCCCCCCGGCCGCCTGTTCCTCAAGCCGATCAAGCGAGGCATCGAGCCGGCCCGCAAAAGTCGCGAGCAGAGTTGCCGAGCGGCACGCCTCCGCGCGCCGCAACTCGGCACGCCACAGCAGCAACTGGTCCATCAGACCATCGGCCAGCGCCTGACGCCCCAAGGCCCGCCACCGCGCGGGGCCGGGCACGGGGAAGAGACTTCCGCCGCCGAGATGATCGAGATATTCGCAGATCACCGGGGAATCAGCGATCGCCGTGCCATCGTCGGCGATCAACGTCGGCAGCTTGGCGATCGGATTGGCCCGATGCAGCTCGACGCACGGAACGGGACTCGGGATCGGCAACGGGATGAGCGCGACACGATCATGCAGGCCGGTTTCATGCGCCACCATCACAACCTTGCGCGCGAACGGAGAGCGCGACGACCAAAAAAGCTTCATCGCCCAAGCCTCCGGGTTCCCGCGCCGAACATTCCGCTTGTCGCGCACTGGCCATATGCGTATTCCATTATCAATAGTTCCATTCAGCTAGTCATTTGGTTTAAACAGATTCGGCGCCTCTGTCCAGATCGCGTATGCCTGCGGGCGGACCGAAAGCGGGAACAAACAGGAAGAAGGATGTCATGGCGAATTCGTCCGTCAAGGTGAGGCCGCTCCTGGCCGACGCGCCGCTTTCGGCCTTCCAGATCGCGGTGGTCGCGCTGTGCGTGCTGATCAACATCTGCGATGGCCTCGACACCACGGCCACCGCCTATGCGGCGCCCGCGATCCTGAAGGACTGGCGTCTCGCGCCCCAAACCATGGGCCTGATCCTGAGCGCCGGGGCGGCGGGGCTGATGCTCGGCGCGATCCTGATCGCGCCACTGGCAGACCGCTTCGGCCGGCGCCCGATCGTGCTCGCGGCGGCCACCACCAGCGCGGTGGCGATGATCGCGATCTCGGCCAGCACCAACTGGGAGACGCTGCTCCTGTTCCGCTTCCTGGCGGGGCTGGCGATCGGCGCGCTGGTGCCGTCGCTGAGCGTGATCGTCGTCGAATTCTCCAACGAGACGCGCGGCAATTTCTTCCTCGCCTGCGTCCATATCGGATTCGCAATCGGCGCGATGATCGGCGCGGCGATCGGCGCGGCGCTGCTCGGCGCCCATGGCTGGCGCAGCATCTATCTCGTCGCCGGCCTGATCACCGGCGCGGTCGCGGTCGCTGCCTTCGTCCTGCTGCCGGAATCGCTGCATTTCCTGCTGAACCGCCAGCCGGCCAACGCCCTCGCCCGCGCCAACGCCATCCTGCGACGCCTGAAGCAGCCGGAGCTCGCCGCGCTGCCGCCGGTGCCGGAGCGGCCGAGCCGCTCGCCGCTCGCCATCGGCGCGATCCTGTCCGGACCGCTGCGCTCGGCAACGCTGTTCCTCTGGCTGGCGTCGTTCATGCGCTATTTCGTCAGCTATTTCCTGACCAGCTGGAAGCCGCAGGTGCTGGTGCTCGCCGGCTTCAAGGGACAGGCGGCGGTGGCGGTCGGCATGGCGACCAGCTTCGCCGCGATCCTTGGCGTACTCGCCATCGGCACCCTGGCGGCGCGGCTGGGCGCGCGCCGCGCCACGGCGGGCGCGCTGCTGCTCTGCGCCGTTGGGCTGATGGGGTTCGCCTGGGTCAGCTCGCCGGTGACGCTCATCCTGTTCGCGATGCTCAGCATGTTCTCGATCGAGGCGGCCTTCACCGGCATGCTGATCACCAGCAACCGGCTCTACCCGGACCATGCGCGCAGCACCGGCGTCGGCCTCGCGGTGGGCATGGGACGGTTCGGGGCGATCGCAGGCCCTTATGCCGGCGGCGTCCTGATCGGCCTTGGCCTCGACAAGTCCGCTTATTATCCCCTCTACGCGGTGGCCGCCCTGATCGGCGCGGGCGCGATCCTGCTGGCCCGCGCGCGGGGGCAGGAGACCGCAGACGACCGCGTGGCCCGGCAGTTGAGCGGCGCCCGCTGACATGTCCGATCACGCCGACAGCATCGCGCACTTCCTGCGTCCCCGCTCCATCGCGATCATCGGCCTCGCGCCGCCCGACGCCGACGCGCCCCAGACCCATTGGGAAATCATGGGAATGCGCGTGCTCGCCAATCTGCGGCGCTTCGGCTTCGATCCGGCCGCGCTCCATTTCGTCAGCCGCTCCCAGTCCATCGACGGCCACCCCGCCCATGCGACGATCCTCGACCTGCCGGAGGGGATCGACATCGCCCTCCTCACGATGGATGCGGCCATGGTGCCGGCGGCGATCAGCGAATGCGGCGCGCGCGGCATCCGCGCCGCGATCGTCTACGCCTCGGGCTTCGCGGAGGAAGGCGAGGCCGGCAAGCAGCGCCAGCGCGACCTCGCCGACGCCGCCGCCCGCGCCGGCGTGGCGGTGCTGGGGCCAGGCACCGTGGGTCTCAGCAACTTCGCCGACGGCCTCTCCCTGTCGTTCGGCAACCATAAGCCGGTGCCGCTGGAAGGACGGCGCGCGGTGGGGCTGATCACCCAGACCGGCGGCGTCAGCGGACAGACGCGGCTCGCGCTGGAGGCGCTGGGCACGCCGGTCTCCTATTCGATCTGCACGGGCAACGAGGCGGTGCTCTGCGCCGCGGACTTCCTCGATTTCATGATCGATGACGCGGCGACGGACGTGATCCTCGTCTTCGCCGAGCAAGTCCGGAAGCCGGAGACCTTCTTCGCCGCGATCCGCCGCGCGCGTGGCAAAGACAAGCATGTCGTCCTGCTGCATCCGGGCCGCTCGCCTCGCGCGCGTCAGGCGGCCGCCTTCAACAGCGGCGCCGAGACCGGCGACCACGCCGCGACCATCGCGGCGGCGCTGGACGCGGGCTGCGTCGTCACCGAAACGCTGGAAGAATTCTGGGACGCGGGCGAGTTGCTGCTGCGCTTCGGCGACCTGCCGCGCGGCGGGGCGGTCCTGCTCACCGATGGCGGCGTCAAGGGCATCCTCGCCGATATCTGCGAGAGCGAGGCGTTGCCGCTCGCTTCCCTGTCGCCGGAGACGACGCAGGGCCTGCGCGAAGCGGCGCGCCACGCGGTCCCGGAGGGCAATCCGGTCGATCTGTCGGGCGCGGGCCTCACCGACTGGCAGGTCTATGGCCGCGCCGCAAGCGTGCTGCTCGACGATCCGGCGGTGGGCTGCCTGCTGATCGCGATCATGCCCGGGCCACCGGATATCGGCCTCCGCAACGCGCGCGCCACCCTTCCCGCGCTCGCGGGCACGACCAAGCCGGTGGTCTATACGCTGATGGGCGGGAGCAGCCCGCTCGCCGCCGAGCTGGCCGAGGAGATGCTGGCGGCGGGCATCCCCCTCCGCCGGTCGCCGGAGCGCGCGATCCGCACGCTCGCGCGCCTGACGCGACAGGGGCTGGCGGATTGAGCGCCGAGGCGATTCATCTGCTGATCGCGGCGGAGACGCCCCGGCCCGTGGCTGGCGAGACGGCGTTGACAGGCCGGGCGCGGGTCGGCAGCGGGGGAGGCGAGGATGCGCCAGTCACGCGCATGCTGCTCTCCCCCCATCCGATCGCCGCGCCCCCCGTCGAGGGCGAGATACGGTGGAGTGGCGCGCGCGTCGCCTGTGTCGGCCTTGTCGAGATTGCGAACGCCACGGCGCTCCTCTGCAACTTCCTCGAAGTCGCGGACGAGGCGGAGGAGGAATTCAACGCCTGGTACGACACCGAGCATCTGCCGCGCCTGGGCGCGCTGCCGGGCGTGAGCGGGATCGCGCGCTATCGATCCGAAGGGTCGCCGCGCTACCTGGCGCTATTCACGCTCGCCGGGTCCGACATTCCGGCGGGCGATGCTTGGCGCACCGCCGCCCGAACGCCATGGACGGCGCGGATCAAGCGCTTCACCCGCGGCTACCGCAGCTTCCTCTTCACGCCCGCCCCGCTGTAACAATCAATATTATGGCTTATAGGTTTATAGATTGACACGCTAATCCCCTTGGTTATCCTGCGCGAAAAGCAGGAAAACGGGGAATATAATGAATCGCATAATCCGGATCATTATCTTAACCGGCGCCGGTGCGCCCCTGCTTGCAGCGACGATGGCAGGTGTCCACCCCGGCGCCGTCGACGATGCCCGGATGATCGCCGCCGCCTCCGAACCGGCGAATTGGCTGGTCAATGGCGGCACCTTCAACGGCGACCATTATTCGAAGCTCGATCAGATCAACGTCAACACGGTCAAGGACCTGAAGCCCGCCTGGAGCTTCGACTTCGACACGGTCCGGGGGCAGCAATCCGAGCCGCTGGTGGTCGACGGGGTGATGTATGTCTCCACGTCGTGGAGCAAGGTCTACGCGCTCGACGCGGCCACCGGGCGACAGATATGGTTCTTCGATCCGATGGTGCCGGGCGACACGGGGGTGAAGGTCTGCTGCGACACGGTCAATCGCGGCGTCGCAGTCTACAAGGGCAAGGTTTATGTCGGCACGCTCGACGGGCGGCTGATCGCGATCAGCGCGCGCACCGGCACCCAGCTTTGGAGCACCCAGACGGTCGATCCGAAGAGCGCGCTCACGATCACCGGCGCGCCGCGCGTGATCCATGACAAGGTCATCATCGGCAACGCCGGCGCCGATTTCGGGGTGCGGGGCTATGTCTCGGCCTATGACGCGGCCACGGGCAAGTTGGTGTGGCGCTTCTACACCGTGCCCGGCGATCCCGCGAAGGGGCCGGACCACGCCGCTTCGGACGAGATCATGGAGAAGCTGGTGCGCCCGACCTGGTCCGGCGACTATGCCAAATATGGCGGCGGCGGCACGGCCTGGCACGCGATCTCGTACGATCCGGAACTGAACCAGCTCTACATCGGCACCGGCAACGGCTCGCCCTGGAATCCGAAATACCGCACCGCGGGCAAGGGCGACAATCTGTTCCTCTGCTCGGTGATCGCGCTCGACCCCGACACGGGCAAATATATCTGGCACTATCAGGAGAATCCGCAGGAGGCCTGGGACTATAATTCCTCCCAGCCGATGATCCTGGGAAACCTGACCATCGACGGCAAGATCCGCAAGGTGCTGATGCACGCGCCGAAGAACGGCTTTTTCTATGTGCTGGACCGCACCAACGGGAAGGTGATCTCGGCCAAGCCCTATGTCCCCGTGACTTGGGCATCGGGCATCGACACGGTGACCGGCCGGCCGATCGAGACACCCAATTCCCGCTATACCGATGGACCGTTCCACCTGCGGCCCAACAGCTCCGGCGCGCATAACTGGCATGCCATGGCCTACAGCCCAAAGACCGGCCTCGTCTATCTCAACGCTTTTGAAAACAGCGCGGAGGTACGTGACGATCCCAATTTCAAGACCTATACGCGCGGCCCCTTCAATACCGGCCTGCTGAGCAAGCTCAAGGGCGGCCCGACCCATCTGCTCGCCTGGAATCCGGTGACCCAGACCGAGGCGTGGCGCGTGCCGGCGGACCGCGCGGGCGTGCTGGCGACGGCGGGCGGATTGGTGTTCCAGGGCCAGGGCGCCGTGACCGGCCGCTTCACCGCTTTCCGCGCCGATAATGGACGGGAGGTCTGGAACTACAAGATGCCCAACGGCGTCCAGGCGGCGCCCATCGCCTACAGCGTCCGCGGCGTGCAATATGTCGCGATAGCTACTGGTAACGGCGCCAGCCCCGCGGCCGGCGACGCCGACGAACGCGAACGCCAGCCGGGCCGGATGGTCGCCTTCCGCCTGAACGGCACGGCCAAGCTTCCCGCCGAACCCGGCGCGCCGCCGCCGCCCAATCCAACCGCGGACCCGTTCACCGGCAAGCAGATCGCCCAAGGCGGAACGAATTACGGCAGGTACTGTTCGCGCTGTCACGGCCCGGCAGCGGTATCCTCGAACGTCATTCCCGACCTCCGCCGCTCAGCTTTCCTCGCCGACCGGGAGTCCTGGCGCGCGGTGGTGATCGACGGCGCGCTGGAGGGCAACGGCATGGTGGGCTGGAAGCAGCATCTCAACGAGGCGGAGGCAGAGGAAATCCGGGGCTATGTGTCCGCTCAGGCGGTCGCGCTGAAAAAGCGCGGATCAGGTGCCGCAACATCAAAGCCGCCGGAATCCGCTTCCCCTGAGCAATAGGCAAGAAGTAGCGGTATCCGTCTCTCGTGACGCACGCTTCCTGTTAGGTGTTTAGTGCCGGCATTTGATGGTGGATCATTCAGCCAGAAGCTGCTGGTTGGCGGAAGGCCGGGCGCGACCTATCCCCGCAGGGCATCCTCAATCAATTCGCTCGATCCATTGCCGAGCAGCTCAGCGCATCCCCTCTGCTGTCACTGGCGTACAGGGGATCATCGGATTGATCTTAAAGGATTAAACTGACAGGATTTTGAGACGCCTTGATACACGTTGTAACACCGAATTCGTGCCTCTCGACCGCACCATTTCTTCCGACCGGAACAGGCCTTCGCCATTGGGCGCCCCGGCATTTCCCTTTTTCTTCCCTGTCGGACGTGCATTGAAAGCACCTGCGCCAACACCAATCTTGTCGCGGATCATGGCCCCAAAAAGGTCCGAAACACCATTTTCCTCTTGCCCCGGCGGCGTTCCCATGCACAAAGCTTGCCAATTGCCGCGCGGGGTCATGGGTTGGACCCGCGACAAGCATTCGGCAGCAAGGATGACGTGATGGACGACGTGATGATGCAGGACCGGACAGCGCCGGCATCGCCCCTTCCCCCCCAGGAAGTGGGAGAAGGCCTGTCCGTCATCTCCATCGCCAAAAGCTATGACAAGCGGGTCGTTCTGGCCGACGTGTCGCTGACCGTCGGCAAGGGCGAGGTGGTCGGCCTGCTCGGCCCCAACGGCGCGGGCAAGACGACCTGTTTCTATTCGGTGATGGGGCTGGTGCGGCCCGACCATGGCCGCATCGTGCTGGACGGGCAGGACATCACTGGCCTGCCCATGTACCGGCGGTCGATATTGGGCCTCGGCTATCTGCCGCAGGAAACCTCCATCTTCCGGGGCCTGACCGTGGCGCAGAATATCGGCGCGGTGCTGGAACTGGCGGAGCCGGACAAGGCGGCGCGGCAGGCGCGGCTGGAACAGTTGCTGGAGGAATTCGGCCTGACCCGGCTGCGCGATTCCTCCGCCATGGCGCTGTCGGGCGGCGAGCGGCGGCGGTGCGAGATCGCCCGCGCCCTGGCGGCCAATCCGTCGATCGTGTTGCTGGACGAGCCGTTCGCGGGCATCGATCCGCTGTCCATCGCGGATATTCGCGACCTGGTGAAGCAGTTGAAGACGCGGGGCATCGGCGTCCTCATCACCGACCATAATGTCCGCGAGACGCTGGAGATCGTGGACCGCGCCTGCATCATCTATGACGGCAAGGTGCTGTTCGCGGGCAGCCCGACGGAGCTGGTCGCCAATGCCGACGTGCGGCGGCTCTATCTGGGCGAGAATTTCTCGCTCTGACATGGGCGGCGGGCGGGCCTTTCCTGACGGCGGCGGCGGGAAGGACTGATGACGCTCGCGCCCCGTCTCGACCTGCGGCAGAGCCAGTCGCTGGTGATGACGCCGCAGTTGCAGCAGGCGATCAAGCTGCTGGCGCTGTCCAATCTGGAGATCGAGGCGTTCGTCGCGGGCGAACTGGAAAAGAATCCGCTGCTGGAGGCGGGCGGGACGGATGATTTCGCGCCGCCCGCCGACGGGGTGGACCGTGCAGCGGAGCAGCATGACCTGCGTGCCGAAACGGGCGATGCGGACCAGTTGATCGGCCAGGGGCTGGGCGCGGCCGATTCCCCGCTGGACGTGGATTATGGCGCGGAGACCTTCATCGACGACGGGCCGGGCGACCGGATGGCGGGCGCCATCGGCTCCGGCGGCGGGATGGACATGCTGTCGGGCGGCAGCGGCGAGGCGCCGGATTTCGACAGTTTCGCCAATCCGGAGCAGGGGCTTCAGGAACATCTGATGGATCAGGCGCGCAGCGCGCTGTCAGGCATGGACCTGATGATCGCCGCGCAACTGATAGGGCAGATCGACGAGGCCGGTTATCTGGAGGTCAATCTGCTGGAGACCGCCCATGGCATGGGCGTGCCGCTTTACAGGATCGAGCAGGTGCTGGGCGTGATCCACGGTTTCGACCCGACCGGGGTGGGGGCGCGGTCGCTGTCGGAATGCCTGGCCTTGCAGGCGAAGGAGGCGGATCGTTACGACCCCTGCATGGCGAAGCTGCTGGCCAATCTGGACCTGCTCGCCAGGGGGGCGCTGCCGCAGTTGCGCCGGATCTGCGGCGTGGACGAGGAGGATATGGCGGACATGATCCGCGAATTGCGCGGTTACGATCCCAAGCCCGGCCTGCGCTTTTCCACCGAGAGCGCCGCGCCGGTGACGCCCGACCTGTTCGTGCGGCCGACGCGGGAGGGTTGGGCGATCGAGGTCAACAGCGCCACCCTGCCCCGCGTGCTGATCAACCGGACCTATTATGTCGAACTCGCCTCCGGGCCGCAGGACAGGACGTCCAAGGCGTGGCTGGCCGATTGCCTGGCGAGCGCCAACTGGCTGGTGAAGGCGCTGGACCAGCGGCAGAAGACCATCGTCAAGGTCGCGAGCGAGATCGTCCGCCAGCAGGAGGATTTCTTCCGCAAGGGGGTGGAGCATCTGAAGCCGCTGACGCTGAAGGCCGTGGCCGACGCGATCCAGATGCATGAATCGACCGTCAGCCGGGTGACGTCGAACAAATATCTGTCCTGCCCGCGTGGGCTGTATGAACTCAAATATTTCTTCACCAGCGGCGTTTCTGCGGCGGGCGGCGAGGGCGCGGTGTCGGCCGAGGCGGTGAAGAGCCACATCAAGGCGCTGATCGCGGCGGAGACAGCCGACGCCATATTGTCGGACGACACGCTGGTCGACCTGCTGCGCGCCAAGGGCATGGACATCGCCCGCCGCACCGTCGCCAAATATCGCGAGGCGATGGGGATCGGATCGTCGGTGCAGCGGCGGCGGCAGAAGGCCTTGCGGGGGCAGGCGGCTTAGGGGAGGTGTTGTTTTCTCCTTCGTCATGCTGAACTTGTTTCAGCATCCATTGTGCCTCCATGCGCCTTGGTCGCGTGGGGAGGAATGGATGCTGAAACAAGTTCAGCATGACGGGTGGTGGGGAGGGGGCGGAAATCCGTTCATATGCTTGACGCCGCCGGGATGAGCGGCGACATCGGGCGTCTCTTCAACCCCAAGGATTTCATTCCCGCCCCATGTCCATCGCCTATCTGAACGGCCGCTTCGTGCCGCTGGAACAAGCCCAGGTCTCCGTGCTGGATCGGGGTTTCCTGTTCGCGGACGGCATTTATGAGGTCGCGGCGGTGATCGACGGCAGGCTGGTCGACAGCGCGTCCCATCTCGCCCGGCTGGAGCGGTCGACCGGGGCCATCGGCATCGCCCTGCCCCTCTCCCTCGCGGAGGTCGAGGCGGCGCAGAAGGAACTGGTGGCGCGCAACGGGCTGACCGAGGGGCTGGTCTATCTCCAGATCACGCGGGGGGCCGACGCGACGCGGGATTTCCTGCCCTCGCCCGGCATCGCGCCGACCCTGGTGATGTTCGTGCAGGCCAAGCCTTTCCTGGACGTGCCCGCCGCGCGCAACGGGATCGCAGTCGCGACCATGCCCGACCTGCGCTGGGCGCGGCGCGACATCAAGAGCGTCGGCCTGCTCGCCCAGGCCATGGCCAAGCGCGCCGCCGCCGAAGCGGGCGCGCAGGAGGCGTGGATGGTCGAGGACGGCTTCGTCACCGAAGGCGCGTCGTCCACCGCCTTCATCGTGACGGACGAGGGCATCGTCACCCGGCCCTACAGCCAGGCGGTGCTGGCGGGCTGCACCGGCGCGGCGCTGAACGCGCTGGCGGAGGAAAGCGGCATCGCCGTCATCCGCCGTCCCTTCACCGTCGCGGAAGCATTGGCGGCCAGGGAAGCCTTCATCGCCAGCGCCTCCACCCTCTGCCAGTCGGTGGTGCGGATCGACGGCCAGGCCATCGGCGACGGCAAGCCCGGCCCGGTCGCGATGCGGCTGCGCGCCCTCTATATAGACTTTGCCCGCCGCACGGCGGTTTGAGCAAAAAGACGCGCAAAAGCTGATCCATATCGGATGAAAAGCGGAATCTCGCCATTCCCGCCATTTCGGCAGAGATCGAGGCTCCATTTCGGTGTCCGTTATGGCGATGTCGGCAAGAGCGCCCTTCGCAACAGGCGCGACGGGCAGGATGCGCGGCATAAACCTCCATATCGGAGAATGGCCTGGCTGCGTAACGACGGCGTTGCGATAAGCTGCGGCAAACGGGAAGGGAGATTTCAGCGTGGGTTCGGATCATGATGAGATCGGTTTCGGTGCATCCCTGGATCAGCCCTTCGGCGCGCGGGACGACCGGCCGGGGCTGCTGATCCTGGCGGACGACGTCTATCTGGACGACGCCGCGCTGCTGAGCCGGGCGGCGGACCTTCGCCTGCTGGGCACGGTGCCGCTGGACCAGGCGTCGACCCGGCTGGACGTGCAGATCGGCTGCGACATCATCCTGTGCTTCTGCCCGACGCCCGGTCCGATGATCGAGCGGTTGCTGGTGCAGATCGAGACATTGGCGCTGCAGAACGACATGCCGGTGATATTGGTGGCCGACCTGGAGACCGTCGACCTTGCCTATGCCTGCCTGCGCAGCGAGCGGACGCAATTGCTTTGCAGGCCGGGGCATACCGACCTTGCGGCCGCCCTTCTGGCCACCGCGAGGCAGACGCCGTCCCGATCGCTGCATGAGGCGAACCGCGACAATGAGGGACTGAGGCTCCAGCAATTGAGCGACGAGGTGAGCCGCCTTGCCCGCACGCTTGAGGCGCTGACGCTGCGTCCCCGCCACGCCACACCCTCCTTCGACCTCGGCCCGCGCATATCGGACGAGCCGAGCGATTATATCGGCATGCCCGCCCTGGAACCCATCGGCAGCGCGGACAAGCCTGCCGACGCCGCGACCCTGGAGTCGGCGCAGGTGCGCGACCTGTTGCGGGCGCGGCGGCTGCGCGACGATTTCCTGCCCGCCGACCTGTTCGCGGACCCCGCCTGGGACATGCTGCTGGACCTGCTGGCCGCCCGGCTGGAGCATGAGCGCGTGTCCGTCTCCAGCCTGTGCATCGCATCCGCCGTGCCGCCGACCACCGCGCTGCGCTGGATCAGGACGCTGACCGAAAAGGGTTTCGTCGACCGGCAGGCCGACCCGCATGACGGGCGCCGCGTCTTCATCGCGCTGGCCGATCACGCGGCGGAGGCGCTGACCCGCTGGTTCATCGCGAGCCGCCGTTTCCTGTGCACCTGACGACCCTGCGCGCATCGCCGCTTGACCGGCAGCCCGATTGCCGTAGATAGGCCCCCACCGGACGCCTGGGCATCGGGACAGGCATCGGGCGATTAGCTCAGTGGTAGAGCGTCTCGTTTACACCGAGAATGTCGGCGGTTCGAGCCCGTCATCGCCCACCATGTCCTGCCCCTGGAGAAATCTGTTCCCGCGGCGGCGCGAATGGCGTAAGGTTCCGGCGACGGAACGCTTTTGTGAGGCACTCGCATCATGGCTCTCACGCTTCTTCTTGCCGGGACGGTGGCGCCCTTTCTGCTGATGTTTTCGCCCGTTTCGCTGGCGACGGCCCGCGATTGCCTGGACTGGGAGGCGCCGGCCAAGGCGGTCGACCTGGGCGTGGAGAAGCCCTGTCCGAAAAAGAAGCCGCCGCTGCTGCTGATGTAAGGCCCCTTCTCCACGGATATTGCAGCGCAACGCCGGCGCTGCTAATCCATGACGCCATGATCCAGCCGCCTGAAATCATCCGAGTCACCAAGCCCCGCGTTTCCTGCGACGGTTCGGGGGAGATTCCCGCCGCGCTAGGCCATCCGCGCGTCTTCCTTGAGATCGATGAGCATGGCTATGTCGACTGCGGCTATTGCGACCGCCGCTTCGTGCTGGCCGGCAGCGTTGCGGACACGCCGGAAATCGCGGGCCTGCCGGATATTCCCTCGGGCGCCAGCCTTTAATTCGCACTGCTTCAGGGCGGAGGCATTGCGTTCGTCCTGATCGGTTATGGGGCGAAGCCGATATCGCGTGTCGAAAGGCCTGATGCTTCGATGCGGGTCTTCGACAAGCTCAGCCCCTGCTCAGCACGAACGGTTCATATTGGGCGGGTGGCGCTCCAGCGTCGATTTTTGATTGGGCTTGCCGCCTGCCGCTCCTATATCGGACGGCATGACCGAAGCTGCTCCCCAGTTCACCGATGCCCGTGGCCTGCTCTATCGCCCCGGCCTGCTCGATCCCGACGGCGCGCGCCGCCTGACCGCCGAGGCGCTGAAAGGCTGCGACGATGGCGAGCTTTACCTGCAATATCGGGCGAGCGAGAGCTTCGGCTTCGATGACGGGCGGCTGAAGACCGCCGATTATTCGACCGATGCGGGCTTCGGCCTGCGCGGCGTGTCGGGGGAGATGACCGGCTTCGCCCATGCCAACGACATCAGCGAAGCCGCGATCCGCCGCGCCGCCGAGACGCTGACCTTGCTCGATCCGGCGAAGGGCCAGCCCGCGCCGCCGCCGCAGCATACCAACCGGCATCTTTATACCGACGTCAATCCGCTGGAGATCGTGCC
Source organism: Sphingobium indicum B90A (assembly GCF_000264945.2). NCBI lineage: Bacteria > Pseudomonadati > Pseudomonadota > Alphaproteobacteria > Sphingomonadales > Sphingobiaceae > Sphingobium > Sphingobium indicum. Next base: position 3,612,062 of record NZ_CP013070.1, on the reverse strand, counting down.
CTTTGCCGAGAAGGTGACGCTCTGCGCCGCCATCGACGCCGCCGCCCGCGCCCGCGATCCGCGTGTCGCGCAGGTGTCGGCAAGCCTGGCGGGAAGCTGGTCGGTGGTGGAAATCGTGCGCGCCGACGGCTTCACCGCGACCGACATCCGGCCGCTGGTGCGGCTCAACGTGTCCGTCATCCTGGAGGAGAATGGCCGCCGCGAGACGGGCGTGTTCGGGATCGGCGGTCGCTATCTCTATGACGAGGTGATGGACTCGGGCGTATGGAACCGGGCGATTGACGAGGCGCTGGCGCAGGCGCGGGTCAATCTGCGTTCCGTGGCCGCGCCCGCGGGGGAGATGACCGTGCTGCTGGGGCCGGGCTGGCCGGGCGTGCTGGTGCATGAAGCCATCGGGCATGGGCTGGAGGGCGACTTCAACCGCAAGGGCACCAGCGCCTTTTCCGGACGCGTCGGCCAGCGGGTCGCGGCGCCGGGCGTCACCGTGGTGGACGACGGGTCGATCATGAGCCGGCGCGGCTCGCTCTCCATCGATGACGAGGGCACGCCGACGAGGGAAAATGTGCTGATCGAGGACGGCATCCTCAAGGGCTATATGCAGGACCGGCTGAACGCCCGTCTGATGGGCGTGGAGCCGACCGGCAACGGCCGCCGCGAAAGCTATGCCCATGCGCCGATGCCGCGCATGACCAACACCTTCATCAAGGGCGGGCAGGACGATCCGGAGGAACTGCTGAGCCGGATGAAGTCGGGCATTTTCGCCAAGAGCTTCGGCGGCGGGCAGGTGGACATCGTGTCGGGCAAGTTCGTCTTTTCCTGCACTGAGGCCTACAAGGTTGAGAACGGCAAGCTGGGCGAGCCGATCAAGGGCGCGACGCTGATCGGCGACGGGCCGACGGCGCTGACCAAGGTGGTCGGCATCGGCCATGACTGGGCGCTGGACGAAGGCATCGGCATGTGCGGCAAGGGCGGGCAGAGCGTGCCCGCTGGCGTGGGCCAGCCGACGCTGCTGATGGAGGGCCTTACGGTCGGTGGCACGGCGACCTGAGGCGCAGGCGCCATGGACGGAGGAACCCCAAGCGCCCTCCGTCTTTATTTCCATGATGAACATGCTGACCGACAGCCATGACGCCGTGACCGCCGACTGGGCGGCGGCCCTGCTGGATTTCTGGTTCAACCAGGTCGGCGAGCAGGGATGGTGGAGCCACGATCCGGCGCTCGACCGGACGTGCCAGGCGCGATTCCGCGCCCTGTGGGAAGAGAAGCGCCATCTGCCCGCCGAGGAATTTCTGGAGCGGGCCGACGACGCGCTGGCGGCGGTCCTGCTGTTCGACCAGTTGCCGCGCAACATGTTCCGGGGATCGGCCGCGGCTTTCTCCACCGATGCGCTGGCCCGCGACGTCGCGCGAGGGGCAGTGGCCCATGGCTATGACATACAGATTGGCGGCGCCGGGCGGCTGTTCTTCTACATGCCCTTCCAGCATAGCGAGGCGGTGGACGATCAGAAATTGTCGGTCAGCCTGTTCGAAGGCGCGGGCGACGCGAAGTCCCTAGCGTTCGCTCGGGAGCATTATGCGATGATCGAGCGCTTCGGCCGCTTTCCCCATCGCAACGCCGCGCTGGGCCGCGCCGATGCCCCCGGCGAGGAAGAGGCCGCGAAGAAAGGCGGAGGCTGGTAAGGCTGGCTCGGCCTACCCTTTCCTTCATGCCGAACTTGTTTCAGCGGATGGCTTCGCCATTCGACGACAGGCGTGCCTAATTTTTGAGCATCGATCCAGCGCTGCCCATTTTTTCAGCGGGCCGTTTTGACGCGTCAGGGAAAAACCCCGCATTAACCCGCCTTTTACGAATTGGCACGGCTTTTGCTGAGTATGTCGCCGCACACCAGTAACAGGGGGCGACATGAAACTTGTCATGGCTATCATCAAGCCGTTCAAGCTTGACGATGTCCGCGAGGCACTTTCCTCGCTCGGCATCGCCGGCATGACGGTGAGCGAAGTGAAGGGCTTTGGCCGCCAGAAGGGGCAGACCGAAATCTATCGCGGCGCTGAATATTCGACGAACATGGTTCCGAAGATCAAGATCGAGGTGGTCTGCGACGACGATCTCGCGCCCCGCGTGATCGAGGCCGTTCAGGCGGCCGCGAATTCGGGCGCCATCGGCGATGGCAAGATCTTCGTTCTCGATGTCGAGCAGGCGGTGCGCATTCGTACCGGCGAAACCGGCGAAACCGCACTGTAAGAAGGGGGAATTAATGTCCTTTTCCAAGAAGCTTTGCGGCGTGATGGGGGCGGTCGGCCTGTCCCTGCTCGCAGCCGCACCGGCGCTGGCCGCGCCGATCAAGGCGCCAGACGCCGCCGCCATGGCCGGCATGGTCAACAAGGGCGACGTCGCCTGGATGCTGGTTTCCGCCGCATTGGTGCTGATGATGTCGGTTCCGGGCCTGGCCCTGTTCTACGGCGGCCTGGTCCGCACCAAGAACATGCTGAGCATCCTGATGCAGGTGTTCATGATCGTTTCCGTCGCGGGCCTGGTCTGGTGCTGCTGGGGCTATTCGATCGCCTTCACCAGCGGCGGCGACAACCACTTCTTCGGCGGGCTTTCCAAGGCCTTCCTGATGGGGGTCGACGGCACGACCTATGGCGCGACGTTCAGCAACAACGTCTATCTGCCCGAATTCGTGTTCGTGGTCTTCCAGATGACCTTCGCCATGATCACCCCGGCGCTGATCGTCGGCGCCTTCGCGGAGCGCGTGAAATTCTCTTCGCTGATCGTGTTCGTCGTGCTGTGGCTGACCTTCATCTACTTCCCGATGGCGCACATGGTCTGGTACTGGGCCGGCCCGGACTTCCTGGTTGACGCTCCGACCGATTACGGCCTGCTCTGGGGCTGGGGCGCGCTCGACTTCGCGGGCGGCACCGTGGTGCACATCAACGCCGGTATCGCCGGTCTGGTGGGCGCGATCATGGTCGGCAAGCGCGTCGGCTTCCCCAAGGAGCCCATGCCGCCGCACTCGCTGACCATGACCATGATCGGCGCCAGCCTGCTGTGGGTCGGCTGGTTCGGCTTCAACGCCGGGTCCAACCTGGAAGCCAATGCCGTCACCGGCGTCGCCTTCATCAACACCATGGTCGCCACCTGCGCGGCGGCGGTGAGCTGGTCGCTGGTCGAGCAGGTCCACCATGGCAAGGCTTCGCTGCTGGGCGCCGTCACCGGCGCGGTGGCAGGGCTGGTCGCGATCACCCCGGCCGCGGGCTTCGCGGCGCCGATGACCTCCATCGCACTCGGCTTCATCGTCTCGCCGATCTGCTACATCTTCGTGGCGTTCGTGAAGGGCAAGGTCGGCTATGACGACAGCCTGGATGTGTTCGGCGTGCACTGCATCGGCGGCATCGTCGGCGCCATCGGCACCGGCATCGTCGCGGCTCCCTCGCTGGGCGGCCAGGGCGTGTTCGACTACACCGTCTTCCCGGCGGCCTTCCATCCGGAAGCCTACAGCATCCCGGGCCAGGTCTGGATCCAGGTCAAGGCGGTGGTCTTCACCCTGCTCTTCTCCGGCATCGGCAGCGCGATCCTCTACTTCATCATCGACAAGACGATGGGTCTGCGTCCGAGCAAGGAAGCCGAAATGGAAGGTCTCGACCTCTCCAGCCACGGCGAGCGCGCCTACAACTACTGAGATTGGCAGGGCGGGCCGATCAACGGCCCGCCCGCCTCACCTTGTTCCTCCTGCGAACATGCCTCGGGACCGATACGCAAGTATCGGTCCCTTTTTTTGCCTGTCAGCTTAGGGGGCGGGTCCACAGGGAGGCCGGACGCGCCTGCGCGGCGGGCCAGCGGCGGGCGCGGCCCGGCACCTGGAGGCCGGCGCGGAGAACCCAGCCCAGCTTGTCGCCCTTCGGCGTGACGACGCGGCGGTCCCAGGCGTGCTCGCCCCGGCGGGCGACTTCGCGGGCGATGCCGCCATAGATGCCCGCCGCCGCCAGCACCGCCCAGGCGGATCGGGGCGGCAGGGCGCCGGTGCCGTGGCGGGCGCTTTCCTCATAGGCGGCGGCCCTGTCGGCCAAGCGGCGGGCGAGGATGGCGAGGCGCGGGCGGACCCAGGGCTTCATATGCTCGCCGGGGGGCACGTCCATTTCGACCAGCCATTCCTCCGGCAGGTAGCAGCGGCCGGCGGCCTCATCCTCGCTGATGTCGCGGGCGATATTGGCGAGCTGGAAGGCGAGGCCGAGGTCGCAGGCGCGGTCGAGCGTGGCTTCATCGCCTGGGTCGACGCCCATCAAGATCGCCATCATGCAGCCGACCGCGCCCGCGACATGATAGCAATAGCGCAGCATGTCCGCCTCGCTGCGGGGCCGCCATTCGCGGGCGTCGAGGGCGAAGCCTTCGATCAGGTCATGGGCGTAGCGTTCCGGAATGGCGCATTCCCGCATGACGAGGCCGAAGCCGTCGAAGGCCGGGTCGCCGGTGGGTTCGCCCTGGAGCGCGGCATCGGTGAGGACGCGGATGGTGGAGAGGCGCGCCTGGCCGTCCGCGACGCCGCGCATCGTACCGCCATGGTCCTGGCCGTCCGCTATGTCGTCGCATTTGCGGCACCAGGCGTAGAGCAGCCATGCGCGTTCGCGGGTTGGGCGGTCGAAAAGTTTGGACGCAAGCGCGAAGGATTTGGAGCCGCGGGCGATGCTCTCGCGGGCCTGGGCGATGAGAGTTGGGCGGTCTGGAAATTCTGAGGGCATTATCAGGACATGCCGTGTGTGGTGGCGAAAGTCACCTGACCTCGGCTTGTTTCGAGCGAAGTCGAGAGACGGCGGACGGCGTGGGTGGAGAGCGGACCTTCCCCCCTATTCGTCACCCCGGACTTGATCCGGGGTCCCGCTTTCTTCCGAGTGCACGCCTATCCCAAGGCAGCGGGACCCCGGATCAAGTCCGGGGTGACGGAAAACTAATGACCGCTCATGGCCATTTCCGACATTCCGAATTTGTCCACGCGGCCCAGCCATTGTTCGACTCCGCTCGAAACGAACGACGTCTTGATCACAGCCGATCCGCCTTCATCGCGAAGACGGTTTCGTGGGGCTGATAGGCCGCCATCCTGTCGAGCAGGGCTTCGATGGCGTTGGCGTGGATCAGTATATTGGCGTGCTGGGCGCGGATGAAGCCTGCCTCCACCATATGCTGGTTGAAGGCGATGAGCTGGTCGTAGAAGCCCGCGACGTTCAGCAGGCCCACCGGCTTTCGGTGATAACCAAGCTGCGCCCAACTGATCGCTTCCCACAATTCGTCCATCGTGCCGACGCCGCCCGGCAGGGTGACGAAGCCGTCGGACAGGTCGGTGAAAAGCTGCTTGCGCTGGTGCATGGTCTGGACGACGCGCAGTTCGGTGCAGCCGCGATGGGCGACTTCGGCGCCGACCAGCGCTTCGGGGATGACCCCGATCACTTCGCCGCCCGCCTCCAGCGCCGCATCCGCCACCGCGCCCATCAGGCCCAGGCGACCGCCGCCATAGACGACGCCGATGCCGCGCCGCGCCAGCACGCGCCCGACATGGCGGGCGGCATCGACATAGGCGGGGTCGGCCGGGGTGGCCGAGCCGCAATAGACTGCCAGTCTCTTCATATGTCCTCTTTACGCCAGATCTTCCAGCATCAGCGCGGCGGTCGCCTTGGCGCTGCCGACCACTCCGGGGATGCCCGCGCCGGGATGGGTGCCCGCCCCGACCAGATAGAGGTTGGGGATGACATCGTCGCGATTATGGGCGCGGAACCAGGCGCTTTGGGTGAGCAGCGGCTCCAGGCTGAAGGCGCTGCCCAGATGCGCCGACAGGTCGCGGCGGAAATCGGGCGGGGCATAATGAAATTGGGTGACGATGCGCGAACGGATGTCGGGGATCAGGCGATGCTGGATCTCGTCCAATATGCGCTCTGCATAGGCGGGGGCGAACCTGTCCCAGTCGATCGGCAGCTTGCCCAGATGCGGCACCGGGGCGAGCGCGTAGAAGGTCGAATGGCCGTCCGGCGCCATCGACGGATCGGTGACGGTCGGGTGGTGCAGGTAGAGCGAGAAATCCTGCGGCAGCACGCCATGATCGTAAATGTCGGTCAGCAGCCCCTCATAGCGCGGGCCGAACAGGATCATATGGTGCGGTATGCCCGGCCAGCTTCCCCTGATGCCGAAATGCAGCACGAACAGGCTGGGCGACCAGCGTTTGCGGGCGAGCTTTTCCGCCTGTTTCTGGCCACGCGGATGATGGCCGATCAGGTCGCGATAGCTGTGCATCAGATCGGCGTTGGAGGCGACGGCGTCCGCCTCCCCCCGCCAGCCCGAAGCGGTGCGCACGGCGACGGCGCGGTCGCCATAGGTTTCGATCTGCACCACCGGATCGGCGAGGCGCAGCGTGCCGCCCAGCCGCTCGAAATGCGTCGCCATCGCCTGGACGAGGCGGTTGGTGCCGCCCTTCGCGAACCAGACGCCGCCGTCCTTCTCCAGCTTGTGGATCAGGGCGTAGATGGAGCTGGTCTGCATCGGATTGCCGCCGACCAGCAGCGTGTGGAAGGAGAGCGCCTGGCGGAGCTTCTCATTCTTCACATGGGAGGAGACGACCGAATAGACGGAGCGCCACGCCTGATGCTTCATCAGCGCGGGGGCGGCGCGGACCATGGAGGCGAAGTCGAGGAAGGCGACCGAGCCGAGCTTTCTATACCCCTCTTCATAGACGCCGCCCGCATAGTCGAGGAAGCTTTCATAGCCCGCGACATCTTCGGGATTGAGCCTGGCGATCTGGGCGCGGAGGGCGGTTTCGTCGTTGGAATAGTCGAAATTGGTGCCGTCGCGCCAATTGAGCCGGTAGAAGGGGGAGACGGGGACGAGGCTGACATCCTCCGCCATGTCGTGGCCGGACAGGCGCCATAATTCGCCCAGGCAATCGGGATCGGTGATGACGGTCGGCCCGGCGTCGAAGACGAAGCCGTCCTTTTCCCACATATAGGCGCGCCCGCCGGGCCGGTCCCGCGCCTCGACCAGCGTGGTGTCGATTCCGGCGGATTGCAGGCGGATGGCGAGCGCGAGGCCGCCAAAGCCCGCGCCGATGACGATCGCTTTCCGGTTCATCGGGTTCGCTTCATCAGGCGGGAGGGCTCATCAATGCACGCATGGCGTCCCTTATGGGCACCGGGGGCCGCCCGCACAAGATGCGGATGCGATCCCGAAGCGTCGAGCGGCCCGCATAGAAGCGGCCGATCAAGGGGGGGCTGAGCCGATAGAAACGTTCGAAGATGCGCCAGCGCTGCGCGGGGCGGGCGGCGCCGAACAGCATGCGGCCGAGCAGCCGGTAATAGCGCCCCTGCCGCCAATGGAGGGCGGCCCATTCCCGCGTCGCATGCGCCAGCAGCCGTCCCTCCATCGGCCATTCGTCCGCCAGCCATTGGGCGAAACGCACGGCGTCGGGCAGGGAATAGCCGGTCATGGGCTGGAACATCGCCGCCCTCACCCCGATCCGCGCCACCGGGTCATGCTGGGGCCAGAAGCGGTCGAAATCGCCGCCATGGACGACCGGCAGGACGCCGCTTTCGCCATGGACGACCGCCTCGACCTGCCAGCCCTGCGCATTGGCATAGGCGGCGATGCGGCCCTCCAGCGCGGGGATGTCGAGGTCCGGAGTGTCGCTATAATAGGTGTCCTCGACAAAGATCGTCCGGTCGTCGCGGGGGAGCAGGTAGACGAAGCGATAGCCGTCGCATTGCTCGACCGTGGCGTCCATGATGACGGGGCGGGTCAGGCCGTGGGGGGCAGTCAGGCGCAGGGTCTGGCCGACGAATTTCTGCCAGCCGCAGCGCAGAGCGGAAAGGTCGCCCCCTCCCCTGGCGTCCAGCACGGCTCCGGCGCGGATGGTGCGGCCATCGGACAAGGTGACGGTGGTGGGCGTCAGTTCGACGGCCTGCGCGCCGGTCAGGACGGCATCGCCCAGCACCTCCCGGACATGGGCGTCGAGGCGCGTCGAGGTGATGCTGTTATAGGGCGCGGCCAGTTGACGGCTATGGCCGGGGAAGCGGACCTCATAGCCTTCGGGCCAGCGATGGGCGACCAGCGGCTCGACCAGCCAGCGGTCGCCCGCATCCACGTCGCTGTCGAAGAAGGACCAGATATGGTTGCCGCCGAGCGTATCGCCGCTTTCCAGCAGCCGGATGGAGACATGGGGATGGCGCATGGCGAAGGCGAGCGCGGTCAGGCTGCCCGCCAGGCCGCCGCCCACTATCGCCAGGTCGCAATCGGTCATGGTCGCCATCGCACCCCTTGTTCGGAAATCCGGCCGAAGCCGGATTGCCGCACCGAAAATGCGCATATGCGCATTTTCCAAACAGACTCTTAGGGGCTTCGAGAGGAAATGCACGGATTGATTTTCCGGGGAATATAGTATAGGGGGGTATCCTATGCATATCGTGGCGGATCGGGACAAGCTGTTGGCGCGGGTGCGGCGCATCGCCGGGCAGATCGGCGCGGTCGAACGGCAATTGGCGGGCGATGCGGGCTGTTCGGAAACGCTGCAACTGGTCGCCTCCGTCAGGGGAGCCGTGGGCAGCCTGATGGAGGAGCTGATCGACCAGCATATGCGCGAACATGTCGCCCGGCCGGGCATCAGCGACGCAGCGCGACAGGCCGCGGCGGAAGAGATGCTGGCGCTGATCCGGCGCTACGGGAAATGAGCATGCATGACGATCACGACCATGGCCATCATCCCGAGGAGCATGATCATGCCCGTGCCATGCCCGCAACCGGCGCGGACGAGGGCGAGGAAAGCCATTATTTCGACCATATCTATCTGAGCCGGGGACATGACGAGAATGCCCGCAAGACGATGTGGGTCGTGTGGCTGACGGCGGCGACCATGGTGGTGGAGATCGTCTTCGGCTGGCTGAGCGGGTCGATGGCGCTGCTGGCCGACGGTTTCCACATGGCGACCCATGCGGGCGCGCTGGCGGTGGCGGCGGCCGCCTATGGCTATGCGCGGCGGCATGCGCGCAATCCCCGCTATACTTTCGGGACCGGCAAGGTGGGGGATCTGTCCGGCTTCGCCTCCGCTTTGATCCTGGCCTTCACGGCGCTGTTCATCGCCGTCGAATCGGCGATGCGCCTGTTCGATCCGGTGCAGGTGGCTTTCGGCGAAGCGACGCTGGTGGCCGTGATCGGCCTGGTCATCAACCTGATCAGCGCCCTGCTGCTGGGGCATGACCATAGCCATGATCACGGGCATCACGGCCATGCCCATGATCATAAGCAGGGCCATGCCGACAATAATCTGCGCGCCGCCTATATGCATGTGCTGACCGACGCGCTGACGTCGGTGTTGGCCATCGCGGCGCTGCTGGCGGGGCGCTATATGGGCTGGTGGTGGCTTGACCCGGCCGTGGGCCTGCTGGGCGCGGCGGTGATCGCGCGCTGGGCCTGGGGGCTGATGAAGGATACTGCCGCGATCCTGCTCGACACCGCCGAACCGGCGCTGACGGCGCGGATCAAGGGACTGGTGGAGGCGGAGGGGGCGACCATCCGCGACCTGCATGTCTGGCGCATCGGGCCGCATGCCCATGCCGCCATCGTCAGCCTGGCCCCCGGCGCGGACGCCGCCGCCGTGCGCCGCCAGGTCCGCGCCCTGCCGCGCATGGAGCATGTGACGGTGGAGTGCGGGTAGGCGGGTTTCGGAGATGCATGCGGGAACGTCCAGACAGGGCGAGGCATGCGCGAGAAAATTCTCAGTAGCATCTTGAAACGGAAATCGGCCTTCCTATTTCCCTTTTGTCCCGGCTCTCCCCCCCTCGCGCCGGGACATCCCTCTTTGTGGCCCCGGCGTTCCCTTGCGCCGGGGCTGCTTTTTTGGGATTAAAGAAACTGGGCCGCTACCCAGCCGCTCGCCCACGCCCATTGGAAATTATAGCCGCCCAGCCAGCCGGTGACGTCGACCGCTTCGCCTATGGCGTAAAGGCCGGGGAGGTGGCGCGCCTCCATCGTCTGCGAGGACAGTCCGGCGGTGGAGATGCCGCCGATGGTGACTTCCGCCTTGGCGAAGCCTTCGGTGCCGTTGGGGGTGAAGGACCAGGCCGAGAGGCGGCGTTCGGCATCCTGCAACTTGCGGTCCGGGATATTGCCGAGATCGCCGGGCAGCGCGAGCCGCTCCGCCAGCGCGTCGGCCAGACGGTCGGGCAGGTGGCCGCGCAGGCTCTGCGTCAGCGTGGCGCGGGGCTTGCCGCGCTTCGCCTCCGTAAGCCAGCCCGGCGCCTGGTCGGGCAGGAAGTCGAGGGCGATGGCCTCCCCATGCCGCCAATAGGAGGAAATCTGCAAGATCGCCGGGCCGGACAGGCCGCGATGGGTGAGCAAGGCGGCTTCGCGGAAGGCGGTCTTGCCATGGCGGGCGACGACCTCGGTCGAGACGCCGGAGAGGGAGCGGAACAACAGGTCTTCGCCGCCGAGCGTCAGGGGGACGAGCGCCGGGCGGGGTTCGACCACCTTCAGGCCGAACTGGCGGGCGAGATCGTAGGCGAAGGCGGTCGCGCCGATCTTCGGGATGGACGGACCGCCGGTGGCGATGACCAGCGCGGGGGCGGTGGCGGTCCTGCCGCCATGGGTGACGCTGTAGCGGCCGTCGGCATGGGTGACGGCGGTGATGGCGTGGCCGAGGCGGATCGCGACGCCGCCCGCCTCGCATTCGGCAAGCAGCATGGCGACGATCTGGCGGGCGCTCTGGTCGCAGAAGAGCTGGCCCAGCGTCTTTTCATGCCAGGCGATGCCGTGGCGTTCGACAAGGGCGAGGAAATCCTGCGGCGTGTAGCGGCCCAGCGCCGATTTGGCGAAATGGGGGTTGGCCGACAGATAGCGGTCGGGCGCGGTGTGGATATTGGTGAAATTGCAGCGGCCGCCGCCGGAGATCAGGATTTTCTTCCCCGCCTGATCGGCATGGTCGATGACCAGCACGCGCCTGCCCCGCTGGCCCGCCATGGCCGCGCACATGAGGCCGGCGCCGCCAGCGCCCAGGACGATGGCGTCATAGGTTTCCGGTGTTGCGGACATCAACCGGCGGCGAGCGCGTCCATGATCTGGCGGACGGGCGCGACGTCATATCCGGCCGAGGCGGCCTGCTCGGCCAGCGCCGCCGGGTGATCGCCTGCGCGGGCGCGGGTCAGCGCCCAGAGCAATGTGCTGCGCGTGCCGGAGCGGCAATAGGCGAGGATCTTGCCCTCGCCCGCCTGTTCCAGCGCGGCGGCCATGCCGTCGAGTTGCCAGGGGGAGAAGCCGCCATGGGCCACGGGCACGGCGGCATAGGCGATGCCGGCGGCCTTGGCGGCGGCTTCGATCTCCGCGCCGTTGGTCTGGCCCGGTTCCTCGTCGTCGGGGCGGTTGTTGATGATGACGGTGACGCCCAGCGCCTTGGCCTCCGCCACCTGATCGACGCTGATCTGCGGAGAGACGTAGAGGCTTTTGGTAAGCTGGCGGAACATGGGCGGACTCCTTTGCGGGCCTCCTTGCGCCTGTGGACGGCGGGATTCAAGGGGGTTGGCCAAGGAGCAACGTGCTCCTGCGAAGGCAGGAGCCCAGTTCAGACGTCAGCAATAGGCCGCGTGGACAAATTCGGAATGTCGGGAAATGGCCATGAGCGGACATCATTTACCGTCACCCCGGACTTGATCCGGGGTCCCGCTTTCTTTCTGAGTCCGCGCCCAGCCCAAGGCAGCGGGACCCCGGGTCAAGCCCGGGGTGACGAATAGGGGAATGGCCCCTCTCCACCCAAATCCCTCAGTCAGGCGAATCTTGAATTTGTCCACGCGGCCTAGGCTCCTGCCTCCGCAGGAGCGCGTTGCTCTCAAGCTTAAAGATAAGGACGGATCGCCGCCAGAAACGCGTCGCCATAAGCATCCAGCTTGCGCTGCCCTACCCCGCTGATGTGGCCGAGTTCGGTGAGGCTCGTCGGGCGCTGCTCCGCCATTTCGCGCAGGGTCGAATCATGGAAGATGACATAGGGCGGCACGCCCGCCTCCTGCGCCAGTTCGCGGCGGCAGGCGCGCAGCGCGTCGAACAGCGGATCGCCCACGGGATTTTCGGCGCTGCCGTTGCGGGCGCTCTTGCGGCGGCGTTCCTTGCGGGGCGGCAGGACCAGGCTGACCTCTTCCTCGCCGCGCAGGATCGGGCGGGCATTGGGGCCGAATTCCAGCCCGCCATGTTCGTTGGTCTGGAGCGCGTCGCGGACCAGCAAGGCGCGGGATACGGGGCGCAGCAGCGCCGTCTCCTCCCCGTCGACGATGCCGTAGACCGAAATCCTGTCATGGCCGCGCTCGCGGATCTTGTCGGTGACGGCGCCGGTCAGCACCTGCTCGATATGGCCGACGCCGAAGCTCTGGCCGGTGCGGTAGACGGCGGACAGGAATTTGCGGGCGGTCTGGGTCACGTCGATGCTGGGCGGCGGGTTCAGGCAATTGTCGCAATTGCCGCAGGTGGTCGGGGGATTTTCCCCGAAATGGCGGAGCAATATGGCGCGGCGGCAGGTGCCGGTCTCCACCAGCCCGCCCAGCGCGGTGATGCGGGCGCGCTCGCCCTGTTGGCGCAGGGGATCGAGTTCGCCGATGCGCTGGCGGGCGCGGGCGAAATCGTCCGCGCCCCAGAAGAGATGCGCTTCGGCGGGTTCGCCGTCGCGGCCTGCGCGGCCCGATTCCTGATAATAGCCCTCGATCGACTTGGGCAGCGCCGCATGGGCGACGAAGCGGACGTCGGGCTTGTCGATGCCCATGCCGAAGGCGATGGTGGCGACCATCACCATATCCTCGCTGGCGATGAAGGCGGCCTGGTTGGCGGCGCGGGTGCGCGGGTCCAGCCCCGCATGATAGGCGCGGGTCGGGCGGCCGGTCTTGCCGAGGGTTTCGGCCAGCTTCTCGGTCGCGGCGCGGGTGGGGGCGTAAACGATGCCGGGGCCGGTCTGGCCAGCGATCAGGTCGGAAAGCTGGCGGGCCAGGCCATCGCGGGGATGGACGGCGTAGCGGATGTTCGGCCGGTCGAAGCCCGCGATGATCAGGCCGTCACGCGGGATGCCGAGCTGGACGAGGATGTCGTCGCGGGTGTGATGGTCTGCGGTGGCGGTCAGCGCGAGGCGGGGAACGTCCGGAAATTCGTCCAGCAGCGGGCGCAGCAGGCGATAGTCCGGGCGGAAATCATGGCCCCATTCGGAAACGCAATGCGCCTCGTCAATCGCGAAGAGGGCGATCTTCGCGGCGCGCAGGAGGGTGCGGAACGCCTCCCCGCTGGCGCGCTCCGGGGCGACGTAGAGCAGGTCGAGATCGCCGTTGCGCAGCCGGTCCTGCGTCTCCCGCCAGTCGGCATCGACGCTGGTGAGGCTGGCGGCGCGGATACCGACCGCCTGGGCGGCGCGAAGCTGGTCGTGCATCAGCGCGATCAGCGGGGAGACGACGACGCAGCAGCCTTCCAGCGCCACGGCGGGAAGCTGGTAGCAGAGCGACTTGCCCGCGCCGGTCGGCATGATCGCCAGCGTCGGCTGCCCCGCCATGATGCGGCCGACCACCTGTTCCTGCACGCCCCGAAAGGCGGGGAAACCGAAAATATCGTGGAGCAGGGTCGGGATGTCGGGACGCATGGGGAGGGGCTGTAGCGATTTGAGGGCGGTGGGGCCAGCTTCCCGCTATCGTCATCCCAGCGAAAGCGGGGATCTCAGGCGATAGGGCACTGCCTGGCGGCACGAAATCCCAGCTTTCGCCGGGATGACGGATGGGCGACTCATGGGATGTCGGATGGGGCCTCAAGGGTCCAGCAGGCAGCCCCAGCCCTTGCGATAGCGCGCCGTGCGGGAGGCGAGCAGCGGAACCGCCGCGTTGACCGATTGCGATTCGGGCAAGTCCTTCAGCGACACGGCCCACATGCCGGGTTCCTTGTCGCCCTTGCAGCTTTCCATCGACCGCCCTTCCACATAGCGGCAGGAGCAGGTTACGCGCGCGCCGAAGCCCGCGCCGACCTGCGCCTGGGCACGCAGGGCGCTCCAGTTCCAGGCCAGCAGCGCCAGCGGCAGCAGCACCGCCGCCAAAGCTCCGTAAATCCATTTCCGGCGACCGGACATGCTCCCCTTTCCCGCGCACCATGCTAAGGCGGCGGCTTATGAGGCTTGAGCGGAACAGCGTAAAGCGCCTTGGCGCGTTGGGCGGGATTTTGGCGGTGCTGGCGGTGGCCGGGCTGTGGACCGTGCGCGCCGCCGCCGGGCCGGAGCCGGTCTATCATGTCGCGGGCGATTCGGACGCGGACGCGGCGACGCTGAGGGCAGCGATCGACCCGCTGTTCGACGATGCGGTGGGCGAAACGCGAGCGCTGGTCATCATGCACGACGGAGAGATCGTGGCGGAGCGCTATGCGCCCGGCTATGGGCCGCGGACGAAGCTGCCGTCCTGGTCCGCGGCCAAGAGCGTGACGGCGGTGCTGATCGGGCTGATGGTGTCGGACGGGCGGCTGGCGCTCGATTCGCCGGTGCCGGTGGCGGCCTGGGGCCAGCCGGGCGATCCCAGGGGGCGCATCACCCTGCGCCAGTTGCTGGCCATGACGTCCGGCCTGGACCATGTCGAGGATGCCGAACCGCTGGCGGAGGCCGACACGATAAGGATGCTGTTCACCGACGGCGCGCAGGACATGGGCGCCTTTGCGGAGGCAAAGCCGCTGGCCCATGCGCCGGGCGCCGCCTTTTCCTATTCGACCGGCAACAGCGTCATCCTGGCCGACCTGATGGCGCGGATGCTGACCAACAGCACCGATCCCGACGTGCGGCGGCGGGCGATGCAGATGTTCATCGACGGCCGGCTGAAGATCCCGGCGCGGCTCGACAGCCTGACCGTGGAATATGATGCGGCAGGGACGATGATCGGCGGCAGCTTCATGCATATGACGGCGCGGGACTATGCCCGTTTCGGGGAATTGCTGCGCAACCATGGGCGCGGCGCGGCGGGGCACCAGATCGTGCCGGAAAAATGGATCGACCATATGCGCGAGCCTTCGCCCCGCAATGCCGCCTATGGGGCGCATCTGTGGCTGAACCGGGACAGCGAGGACAGCGCGCTGATGCCGGGACGGGCGCCGCGCAGCCTGTTCGGCTGCGTCGGCCATGGCGGGCAATATATACTGGTTTCGCCCTCGCAGCGCCTGACGGTCGTGCGGCTGGGCATGTCGCCCCGCAAGGAGGAGCGCGCCGCGCTGAAGGCGGAACTGGCGAAGCTCGTCGGGCTTTATGCGCGGTGAGGGGTGGAGAGCACGCTTCTCCTATTCCTCCCCATCGGGAGATGGGGAGGGGGTCCAGCCGCAGGCTGGTGGAGGGGAATGGGGCACGACCTCCGAATTTCCCCTCCACCACTCGCTGCGCGAGCGTCGAAGAGAGTCACGTGCCTCTCTTCGACCCTCCCCACGCTGCGCGCGGGGAGGATTGAAGGTCACCTAAAGCAGGAAATTGCCTTCGATCACCGTGCGGCAGGCGCCGGTCAGGATCACCCTGTCGCCGGAAAGCCGGCACGACAGGCGCCCGCCGCGCCGCGATGCCTGAAAGGCCGTGAGCGCGGCCTTGTCCAGCCGTTTCGCCCAATAAGGGGTGAGCAGGCAGTGGGCGGAGCCGGTGACGGGATCTTCGTCTATGCCCGCGCCGGGGACGAAGACGCGGCTGACGATGTCGCTGTCATCGCCGGGCGCGGTGGCGATCAGCAGGATGGGACCGGCCTTCTTCAACGTCGCGAAGTCCGGTTCCAGCGCACGGATCGCGGCCGCGTCGCGATAGAGGAAGATCGCATAGCCCCCTTCGCGCCATTGGGTTTCCAGGATGTCCCCGCCCATGGCCTCGGCCAGTTCGGGCAAGGGCCTGGGTCCGGTAGGCCAGGCGGGAAGGGAGAGGGCATAGCCGTCGCGGTCGCGCGACACGCTGAGGATGCCCGCCTGCCGCGTGCGGAAGCGGACGGCGGTGCGCCCGCCCATCAGCACATGGCCGCTCGCCAGCGTGGCATGGCCGCAGAGCTTGACCTCCACGGCCGGCGTGAACCAGCGCAGCGCATAGTCCGCCTCCGGATCGTCGGGGGTGGGCACGGTGAAGGCGGTTTCGGAGAGGTTGTTTTCCGCCGCTATCGCCTGAAGCGTCGCATCGTCCAGCCATTGGCCGAGCGGCATGACCGCGGCCGGATTGCCGGTGAAGGGCGCGTCGGCGAAGGCGTCGACCTGGATGATGGGCAGGCTGGTCACGGGCAATCCTTTGATCTGCCGATCATCATGGCGATGCGCCCGGCGCCGGGACAGGGCCGGTCGGCCGAAAATGGCTTGGCGCGGCCCAGGGCCTCATCCCAGCAGGACGAGCGCGGTGCAGACCGCCAGCCCGACGACGAGGTTGAGCGGAATCCCGATCCGCACGAAATCGGAAAAGCGATAATCGCCCGCCGCATAGACCAGCGCATTGGTCTGATAGCCGATCGGCGTGGCGAAGCAGGCCGACGCGCCGATCATCAGCGCGATCACAAGCGGGCGCGGATCGGCGCCTAACTGATGGGCGAGCGCGATGGTGAGCGGCGTGAGCAGCGCCGCCACCGCATTGTTGCTGAGCAGTTCGGACAGGAGCAGCGCGAAGAAATAGATGAGGAACACCAGCGACCATGCGGGCGCGGCGGCGAGCAGCGGATCGATCCAGCCGACCATCAGCGCGACGCTGCCCGCCTGTTCGAGCGCCAGTCCGACCGCAAGCATCGCGAAGATGAGGATCAGCACGTCGCCGTCGATCGCGGCCCATGCCTCCTCCGGATCGATGCAGCGGGTGACGAGGATCACGCCCACCGCGATGAAGGCGGCCAGCCCGATGCCGATGACGTCGATGGCCGAGAGCAGCACCACCGCCGTCAGGGCGAGAATGGCGATCCACGCCTTTCGCGGGCGGAAGGCGCGGGCGCGGCTGATGTCGACGCCGATCAGATGGGCATTGTCCTTGAGCGAGCGGATGCTGTCGTCGCTGCCCGCGATCAGCAGGCGGTCCGCGCCGCGCACGCGGGTTTCGCTGAGGTCGGGTCCGGGCAGGTGGCGCGCCCGGTGAATGCCGATGATCCGCACCCGCAGCGCGTGGAGGAAGGGAATGTCGATCAGCCGTTCCCCGATGGACGGATGGCTGGGCGCGATCATCGCTTCGATGACGGTGCCGCCGCCGGGAGTTTCCGACGCCGCGGCCAGGCCGATTTCGAAGTCGCCGGATTCGCGCAGGGTCATGATCGTCGCGCCGTCGGCATGGACCAGCAGGTGGTCGCCGGCGTGCAGTTCCTCTTCCTCTATCCCCCGGCGCCGTATCTCCCCCGCCCGCTTGAGGCCGAGCAGGCTGGCGGAGCGGCCGAAGATCGACAGGGAGCCGACGGTGCGGCCGATCAGGTCGCTGTCCCGCGACAGGATGAGTTCGGTCAGATAATCCTGCACATTGCCGCCATCCTCCCCCGCGATGGAGGGCGGATCGCTGGGCAGCAGGAAGGACAGGCCGGCCAGCGCGGCGATGCCGGCCGCGACCCCGGCCAACCCATAGGGCGTGATGTCGAATATGCCGAAGGGCGCCATGCCCTGGTCGGCGGCGATGCCCGCGACGATCAGGTTGGTCGATGTGCCGATCAGCGTCACGCAACCGCCCATCACCGCGACGGCGTTCATCGGGATCAGCAGTTTCTTGACCGGATAGCCGGTCGCCTGCGCCAGCTTGAACATGATCGGGATCAGCAGGATCACGACCGGCGTGTTGTTGAGGAAAGCCGAAAGGACGACCGTGCCGAGCGTGACTTCGGCCAGCGCCAAGCGGGGGTGGCGCTGGGCGCGGGCCATGACCAGGTCGGCGACGCGGTTGATCGTCCCCGTGCGGATCAGCGCGCCGGAAAGCACGAACATCGCCCCGACCGTCAGCGGCGCGCTGTTGGAGAAAACGGAGAACAGATCCTTTTCGTCGAGCAGGCCCAGCAGCGCGAAGGCGCAGGCCCCGACCACCGACACGACAGTGGGCGAATAGCGTTCGCGCACGAAGGCGACGAACATCAGGGCGAGGATGACAAGCCCGATCTCCGCGCCATAGATGCCGATCAGCGCGGTGATGAAATGCATGCGTCTTGTGCCCCGGATCGCGTTTTCGCGTCCTGCTTCAACGAAATGGGCCAGCCATGGTTGCATGGCTGGCCCGTGTTCGCGGCTGAAGGGGACGTTTTGACCGTCAATCCATGCGGGGCATGGTGACGCTCCCCAGGCTTACGCGCTGCCGCTCGCCCTCCCGCGGGCGATCCGTGACGGCGATGGTATCGCAGATTGGGTGAGTCGTCTCGCCGGAATCGCGCCTTTGCCGGAATTATGGCTCGATTCGGCGCGTTGTGGGGGGTGGCGAGCAGGATTCTCCTTCGTGCTCCTGCGAAGGCATTTGAGCCTCGCGAGAAACGGACCTGACGGCAGGGCTGGACTCCTGCGTTCGCAGGAGCAGGGCACGGCCTGGATCAGCCCTCGCCGCACTGGGCGCGGTGGAGCAGTTTCTGGTCGGCCAGCACCAGCGCCATCATCGCTTCGACCACCGGCACGCCGCGAATGCCGACGCAGGGGTCGTGGCGGCCCTTGGTCACGATGTCCGACGCCTCGCCCTCGCGGGTGACGGTTTCGACCGGGATCAGGATCGAGCTGGTCGGCTTGAAGGCGATGCGGACCTTGACCGGCTGTCCGGTGGAGATGCCCCCCGCAATGCCGCCCGCATGGTTGGCGAGGAAGACGGGATTCCCCTCATTACCGGGCCGCATCGGGTCGGCATTCTGCTCGCCGCGCAGGCGGGCGGCGGCGAAACCGTCGCCGATCTCCACGCCCTTGACCGCGTTGATGCTCATCATCGCGGCGGCGAGTTCGCTGTCGAGCTTGGCATAGAGGGGCGCGCCCCAGCCGGCCGGAACGCCGCTGGCGATGCATTCCACCACCGCGCCGAGCGAGGAGCCGTCCTTGCGGGCGTCGTCCACCAGCTTCTCCCAGCGCTTCGCCGCCTCCCGATCGGGGCAGAAGAAGGGGTTGTTGTCGATCTCGCTCGCGTCAAAACGGGCCGGGTCGATGGCGTCGCCGCCGATTTCGGTCACATAGGCGAAGATGTCGACATCGGGGATCACCAGCCGGGCGACCGCGCCCGCCGCCACGCGGCTGGCGGTTTCCCGCGCCGAGGATCGCCCACCGCCGCGATAGTCGCGAAAACCATATTTGGCGTCATAGGCATAGTCGGCATGGCCGGGGCGATAGGCCTTGGCGACTTCGCTATAGTCCTTCGACCGCTGGTCGGTATTTTCGATCATCAGGCTGATCGGGGTGCCGGTTGTGCGCCCCTCGAACACGCCCGACAGGATGCGGACCTCATCGGCTTCGCGGCGCTGGGTGGTGAATTTCGAGGTGCCGGGCTTGCGCTTGTCCAGGAAAGGCTGGATGTCGGCTTCGGTCAGGGGCAGGCCCGGAGGGCAGCCGTCGACCATCGCGCCGATGGCGGGACCATGGGATTCCCCCCAGGTCGAGAAGCGGAAGACGCGGCCGAAAGTGTTGAAGCTCATATCTGCCTTTCGTGGGTGAGGTGGTTCGCCCTCACCCTCCCACCGCTTCGCGGCGGGTCCCTCCCTCTCCCGGTGGGAGAGGGGTTTTGTTACTTGTCCAATGCGATGTCCGGCGCGTCTTCGGCCTTCATGCCGATGACATTGTAGCCCGCGTCGACATGATGGACTTCGCCGGTCACGCCCGCCGCCAGGTCGGAGAGGAGATAGAGGCCCGCGCCGCCCACATCCTCTATCGTCACGTTGCGGCGGAGCGGGCTGTTCAGTTCGTTCCACTTCATGATGTAGCGGAAATCGCCGATGCCGCTGGCCGCCAGCGTCTTGATCGGACCGGCGGAGATGGCGTTGACGCGGATATTTTCCGGACCCAGGTCCATGGCCAGATATTTGACGCTGGTTTCCAGCGCCGCCTTGGCCACGCCCATGACGTTATAATGGGGGATCACCTTTTCCGCGCCATAATAGCTGAGCGTCAGCAGGCTGCCGCCCTCCGGCATCAGCGCTCGCGCCCGCTTGGCGACGGCGACGAAGCTGTAGGCGGAGATGTTCATCGTCAGCAGGAAATTTTCCAGGCTGGTGTCGACATAGAGGCCGCGCAGTTCATTCTTGTCGGAAAAGCCGATGGCGTGGACCACGAAGTCCAGCCTGCCCCATTTCGCCTCGATCTCGGCAAAGGCGGCGTCCAGCTTTTCCATGTCCGACACGTCGCAGTCGATCAGGAAATCGGACCCCAGTTCCTCCGCCAGCGGCCTCACCCGCTTGGCCAGCGCCTCGCCCTGATAGGAGAAGGCCAGTTCCGCGCCCTGCGCATGCAGCGCCTTCGATATGCCCCAGGCCAGCGACTTGTCGTTCGCCAGCCCCATGATCAGACCGCGTTTTCCCGCCATCAAGCCTGTCATACCGTCGTCCCATTCCCTTTATCGTCCGGCGCGGCCGCCGCGGCCTCCTCTTCCGGGAACTCCGCCAGCGCCGCATTCAATTCCGCGCCAATTACCACGCCAAGCCCGACAAGAAAGAAGAAAATGAGCGTGATCATCACCCCGGCCAGGCTGCCATAGGTCATGTCATAGCCGCCGAGCATGGAAAGCGTGACCGGCAGCAGCAGGGTGACGCCATACCACCAGAGCGCCGTGGCGATGGCGCCGGGCCATTTCGGGAAGCGCGGATCCTTGTACAGGCTGGGGGTCAGGGAAACGTAGAGATAATAAAGCGCGACGCACAGGATCGCCATGGGCGCCAGCTTCGTCAGGCTGACAATCTGTATCGCCTGGTCGGCAAAGGGCAGGATCTGGTGCAGGAACTGGTCGATGCCGGTGATGATCACCTGCATGGAGAAGGCGAACATCACCGCGAACACGCTGACCAGCGTGATGCCGATGGCGGTCAGGCGATAGTGCCAGAAGGGGCGCGTGCTCCTGGTCCCATAGGCGCGGCGCAATATGTCGCGGATCGTCTCTATGAGGCTGCCGACGGTCCACAGCCCGACCAGCCCGCCCAGCCAGAGCAGCGGCCCAGTGCGGGCGTTCAGCACGTCGACGATGGGCTGGCGCACCACCTCCGCGACGCCCGGCGGCACCGTTTCCAGAAAGGCGCCGACCGCCGCCAGCCCGTCCTGCGACCGGCCGAAGATGCTGGCCACCGCCGCCGCCACGATGAAGAAGGGGAACAGCGTCATCAGCGAGAGATAGGCAAGGTTCCCGGCATGGATGAAGCCGTCATTATAGGTGCCGACCGCCACCCGCTTCGCGATTTCGAACGCGTGGCTGCCGGGCCGCACGCGGGCGATCTGGCGGTGGAACTTGGTGCGGGCTTCTTCAGCGATATGCTTGCGGCGGGATTCCGGCGACAGGGGGGATGGATGCGGCATTCCCCCCTAACCCCTCATACGCCCAGATGGGTCCGCACGGCGCGGCTGTCCCGCCAGCCTTCCACCAGCGCCTTGATCGCCGGATCGTCGGCGGGCACGTCGATCAGCAGGGTGACGAGCTGGTCGCCCCGCTGCCCCTTCCTGCCCGTGAAGCCCTTGCCGCGCAGCCGCAGCGTCTTGCCGGAGGAGGCGCCCGCCGGCACGCCCAGCATCACCGGGCCGTCGACCGTCGGCACCTTGACCTTCGCCCCCTTCACCGCCTCGTCCAGGGTGATGGGCAGGTCCAGCAGCACATTGTCGCCGTCGCGGGTGAAGAAGGGGTGCGGCTTCACCTCTATGGTGACGATGGCGTCGCCCGCGCCGCCGGGGCCCTGCTGGCCCTTGCCGGAAAGGCGCATCTGCGTGCCCGTCTCGACCCCCGCGGGCAGTTTCAGGTCGATGGTCTTGCCGTCCTGGAGCGTGATCCGTTGGGGCGCCAGGGTCGCGGCGTCGACGAACTGGACGGCCAGGCGATAGGTGACGTTCGCGCCCTTCTGCGGCGGCGCGCCCCGGCCGAAACCGCCAAAGCCTCCGCCCGCTCCCCCACGCCGGCCCGCGCCGCCGAAAAGCCCTTCGAATATGTCGCCGAAATCGGCGCCGCCATCCTGGAACTCGAACCCGCCGCCCTGCCCCGGACGGCCGCGAAAGCCCCCCGCCCCGCCGCCGCCGAAGCCGAAGGGCGCGGTCGGATTGCCCTCGCCGTCGATCTCGCCCCGGTCGAAGCGGGCGCGCTTGTCCTTGTCCGACAGCAGGTCATAGGCGCCGGTGACGGCGGAAAATTTCTCCGCTGCCTTCGGATTGTCCTTGTTCCGGTCGGGATGCAGTTCCTTGGCGAGCTTCCGATAGGCCGATTTGATCTCTGCCTCGCTCGCGCCGCGCGCGACGCCCAGGGTGGAGTAGGGATCAGCCATTGCCGTCAACATATCCTTTGCATCAAAAAGCCGTTTGCGTCCTATGTGGCGAAAGGCGCGGGATCGTTCAAGCGTGGGAAAGCCGTATCGACATGGCTTTGTGAGGGGCGTACAGCACCGCGCATGACCGATCCCTTCCTGCTGTTCGACGCCTGGTATGCCGAGGCGCGCGAAACCGAGATCAACGACAGCAACGCCATGGCGCTGGCCACCGCCGACGCGCGCGGGCGGCCGTCGCTGCGCATGGTGCTGCTGAAGGGGCATGGGCCGGACGGCTTCGTCTTCTACACCAATTTCGAGGGGCGCAAGGCGGAGGAACTGCACGCCAATCCGCATGCGGCGCTGCTGTTCCACTGGAAATCGCTGCGGCGGCAGGTCCGGATCGAGGGTCCGGTGGGTCCGGTGGACGACGCCACCGCCGACGCCTATTTCGCGACCCGGAGCCGCGACAGCCAGTTGGGCGCATGGGCGTCGGACCAGTCGCGTCCGCTGGAATCGCGCGACCTGTTCATGGCCCGCTATGACGAGGTCAGCCTGCGGTTCGAGGGCGGGCCGGTGCCGCGTCCGCCGCACTGGTCGGGATTTCGCGTCGCGCCGGAGCGCATCGAATTCTGGCAGGACCGCGAACATCGCCTGCATGAGCGCCGCCTGTTCGAGCGCGACGGCGGCGGCTGGCGGGAAGGACTGCTTTACCCCTGAGTTCGTCTATTTCCCGCGCCGGACGGGGCGCGGAATATGATTCCTCATTCGTCTAACCGGGATGACGGCATTCACGCGCCTTCGATTGCGGGCGCTGCGGGTGGCTGTTAGGTGTAGCCACCATTTGGGACAGACCATGAATGCGGTGCGCCCGCGCGCCGGTTAAAGGAACGAGATGCGAAATCGACTGACGGCGTTCATCCTGACGGGAATGGTTCTGGGGGTGATCGTGGGCTTTGCCACCAATATCTGGGTGGGTGGCGACAAGGCGCTGGCCAAGGATGTGGCGGGCTATTACCATCTGCTGGCGGACATCTTCCTGCACCTGATCAAGATGATCATCGCGCCGCTGGTCTTCTCCACGCTGGTGGCGGGCATCGCGCATATGGGCGACAGCGCGGCGCTGGGCCGGATCGGCGGTCGCGCCCTCGCCTGGTTCATCATCGCCAGCCTGATCTCGCTGACGCTCGGCCTCATCTTCGTCAATTTCTTCGCGCCGGGCGAAGGGCTGAACCTGGTCCGCTCGGGCGCGGATTCGGGGGTGAATACCGAAGCGCTCAACTTCCGCGACTTCATCCTGCACGTCTTCCCCACCTCCATGGTCGGGGCGATGGCGGAAAATTCGATCCTCCAGATCGTCGTCTTCTCCCTGTTCGTGGGCATTGCGCTGACCGCCATCGGCGAAAGGGGCAAGCCCATCGTCACCGTGATCGAGGCGATGGTCGAACTGATGCTGCAAGTGACGGGCTATGTCATGCGTGTCGCGCCCTTCGCCGTCTTCGGCGCGCTGGCGTCGGTCGTGACGACCGAAGGGCTGGGCGTGCTCAAGACCTTCGGCGAGTTGGTGGGCGAATTCTATCTGTCGCTGATCGCGCTCTGGGTGCTGCTGTTCGCGGCGGGATCGATCTTCCTGGGCAGGCGGATGGTGAAGCTGATCCGCTATGTGCGCGAGCCGATATTGATCGCCTTCTCGACCGCGTCGTCGGAGGCCGCCTATCCCAAGATGCTGGAGCAGCTCGACCGTTTCGGCGTGCCGCGGCGCATCTACAGCTTCGTGCTGCCCCTGGGCTACAGCTTCAACCTGGACGGGTCGATGATGTATTCGACCTTCGCCACCATCTTCATCGCCCAGGCCTATGGCATCGACCTGCCGATCGCGACGCAGATCACCATATTGCTGGTGCTTATGGTGACCAGCAAAGGCATCGCCGCCGTGCCCCGCGCGTCGCTGGTGGTGGTCGCCGCGACGCTGGGCCAGTTCGACCTGCCGGTGGAGGGCGTGGCCTTCATCCTGGCGGTCGACCATTTCATGGACATGGGTCGCACCGCGACCAACGTGCTGGGCAACGCCATCGCCACATCCGTCATCACCAAATGGGAGGGCATGCTGGAGGTCGAGGAGCCGGAATATGTGCCCCATCCCAAGGCGCCCGCGCATACCCCCTCCCACGGTCGTGCCGGGCTGGAACTGGCGTCGGACATGGTGGAGGAGGAGAAGCGGGGGTGAAGCGGGCGGCGCGTCGGGGTGCCGTTATGCTGAACATGGGCGTGAGCGGGCATTAAATCCTCCCTGCGCGAAGCGTGGGGAGGGTCGAAGAGAGGCGCGTGACTCTCTTCGACATGCGAAGCATGGTGGAGGGGAAATTCGGAGGTCGTGCTCCATTCCCCTCCACCAGCCTGCGGCTGGTCCCCCTCCCCATCTCTCGATGGGGAGGATTAGGATGGGCCGTTTATTACCCCTCGCTAACCTTCTTCACCGCCTCGTCCCAATAGACCAGGCTCCGCGCGAAGCTGGCGAAGCCGCGTTCCAGCGCCGCGCCGCTTTCTCCGTGAGGACGGGCTTCGGCATCCAGCGTGTCGCTGATCTGGCCGACGCTCAGGCGCTCCGGGATGACGGTCATGCCCATGGCGTTCAGCGTCACCGTCCAGGCGGCATGGCTGTTCACCCCGGCATAGCGGCCCATGGAATAGCTGGCGATGCCCGCCGGGCGGCGGTCGAATTCCTTGAGATAGTGATCGACGAGATTCTTGAGGCCCGGCTGCATGCCCCGATTATATTCGCCCGCGACGAAGACGAAGGCGTCTGCGGCGGTCAGGCGTTCGGATAGAGCCGTCATGGCGGCGGGGGCTTCGCCCGCGGGATAGTCGCTGTAGCGCAGATCCAGCATGGGCAGCCCTATGGCCTGGGCATCTATGAGTTCGGCTTTGTGGTCCAGGGCCTGGAAACCCTTGATCAGATATTCCGCCAGACGGATGCCGAGGCGGCCCCGGCGATAGGAACCGTAAAGAACGAGGATGTCGAGCGCCATGGGAGACTCCCTTCAGGGGTTGAGGGGAGTGTCGCACCGGCGATCGATGGCGTCCAGCGTCTTGCAGCACGGCGTGCCCCTGCAAAGGCAGTGTCCAGTTCAGACGGCGGGACTGGGCTCCTGCCTTCGCAGGAGCACGCCGTATTTCAGGGCAACTATCTCAACTTCGCGATGTTCAGCCCGTCCTGCTTGGCGCGGGCCTTCACCGATTCCTCGCTGCGGGTCAGCGCCTTGGCGATCGCTTTCAGCGCCATGCCCTTCTTCGCCAGCGTGTGGAGCTTCTGCAACTCGTCCGCCGTCCAGGGTTGCTTGTGCCGCTCGAAACGATCGCCCGCCATGCCGGTCAATCCGCGAAAGGATCACGCACGAGGATGGTGTCCTCGCGCTCAGGGCTGGTCGAAACGAGCGTGACCGGGCAGCCGATCAGTTCCT
This sequence comes from Sphingobium indicum B90A, assembly GCF_000264945.2. Taxonomy (NCBI): domain Bacteria; kingdom Pseudomonadati; phylum Pseudomonadota; class Alphaproteobacteria; order Sphingomonadales; family Sphingobiaceae; genus Sphingobium; species Sphingobium indicum. The sequence goes on along the minus strand of NZ_CP013070.1, from coordinate 3,586,234 downwards.
CGATCCGGCGGATATATTTGATCGCCTGCGCCGGGAGTTCCGCCCAACTGCGGGCGCCCGCCGTGGTGTCCTGCCAGCCTTCGATGCTTTCATAGACCGGCTCCGCCTTCGCCTGGTCCTGCGCATGGGCGGGGAGATAGTCGAAGTGCCGGTCGCCGATCCTGTAGCCGACGCAGATCTTCAACTCGTCGAACCCGTCCAGCACGTCCAGCTTGGTGAGGGCGATGCCGGTGACGCCCGACACCGCGACCGACTGGCGCACCAGCACGGCGTCGAACCAGCCGCAGCGGCGCTTGCGGCCTGTGACGGTGCCGAATTCATGGCCCCGCTCGCCCAGCCGCTGGCCGACGTCATTCTCCTGCTCGGTCGGGAAAGGACCGGAGCCGACGCGGGTGGTGTAGGCCTTGACGATGCCGAGCACGAAGCCCGCGCCATTGGGACCGAGGCCGGTACCGCTCGCCGCCGTGCCCGCCACCGTGTTGGAGGAGGTGACGAAGGGATAGGTGCCGTGGTCGATGTCGAGCAGCGTGCCCTGCGCCCCTTCGAACAGGATGCGCTTGCCCTCCGCCTTCGCCTTGTTGAGCGTCAGCCAGACGGGCTTGACGAAGGGCAGGATGAAGCCGGCGATGTCGCGCAGTTCGGCCATCAGCGCGTCGCGGTCGATGGGCGCTTCGTTGAACCCGGCGCGCAGCGCGTCATGATGCGCGGTCAGGCGGTCAAGCTGCGGGCCGAGATCGTCCAGATGGGCCAGGTCGCAGACGCGGATGGCGCGGCGGCCGACCTTGTCCTCATAGGCCGGGCCGATGCCGCGGCGGGTGGTGCCGATCTTGCCCGCGCCCGAAGCATCTTCGCGCAGGCCGTCGAGGTCGCGGTGGAAGGGCAGGATCAGCGGGCAGGTTTCCGCGATCTGGAGGTTGTCGGGCGTGATCTCCACCCCCTGCCCCTTCAGCTTCGCCACCTCGTCGCGGAAGTGCCAGGGGTCCAGCACGACGCCGTTGCCGATCACCGACAGCGTGCCGCGCACGATGCCGGAGGGGAGCAGCGAGAGCTTGTAGACCTTCTCCCCCACGACCAGCGTGTGACCGGCATTATGGCCGCCCTGGAAGCGGGCGACGACGTCGGCGCGCTCCGACAGCCAGTCGACGATCTTGCCCTTGCCCTCGTCGCCCCATTGGGCGCCGATCACGGTCACATTTGCCACAGATACAGTCCTCCGCCCGCCGCGCGGACCGGCCATGCCCTTCGACGGGACTCGGCATGCCGGTGGGATAAAGCGGGCGCGTCGCCCAGTTGCGGGGGCGCGTTAGCCCCGCTGCCCCGGTCCCGTCAAGTCAATAGGCGCGGGGTTCCGCGCCGTCGAGCCAGTGCGAGCAGCGCAGCGCCTCGCCATTTTCCTCTCCGGTCAGCGCGGCGACCGTCTGCCAGCCTTCCGCCCGCAACCGGGCGGCGCGGGCGGCGTCATGGTGCAGGGGCAGGAACAGCCGCCTGGGCGCCTCGCCGCCGAAGCCCGCGTCGATCAGCGGATCGGGATAGAGGGAGAAGCCCATGGCCGGTTCCTCCGACCCGTCGGCGCGGATGATCGCATAGCTGCCGCCCCGGCCGATCTCCCCGGTGAAGCCTTCCGCGAAGATCGAGAAGCCGAACCAGTTTTGATATTCGAAGCCGTGCCGCTCGGTCGGATCGAGCGTCAGGCTGATGTCCCAGCCGATGGGCTTGGCGATGGCGCGCAGGCCCGCGATGCGGCTGTCGATGGCACCGCCCAGGTCGGCGTTCAGCGCCTCCAGCCTGTCCATCGCGGCGTGGAAGGGGCCGGTGCCCTCGATCAGCGGCAGATAGGCAGCTGCGGCCGGGCTGATCGCGGCGAGCGCGCCCGCATCCTTGGCGTCCAGTTCGGTGCGGACGGCCTCTATCTCTTCCGGCGCGAGCGGCAGCGGCCCGGCGGCGAGCGCGTCGATCAGGTCCGGCAGGGTGAAGTCGATGGTGATGCCGGTGACGCCCGCCGCCTGCAACGCCTCTATGGCGACGTTCACGATCTCCACGGCGGCGGCGACGCTGTCGCTGCCGATGAGTTCGGCGCCGACCTGGAACCGCTCCCGCTCCGGCCGGAGCTGATTGGCGCGCAGGCGGATGACGGGACCGGCATAGGACAGGCGCAGCGGGCGCGGCGCGGCGGCCAGGCGGGTGGCGGCGATGCGGCCGACCTGCGCGGTCATGTCCGGGCGCAGGGCCAGGCTGCGCTGCGACACCGGGTCGATGGCGCGGACGAGATCCTGCGCCTTCATCGATTTGAGGCGGCCGACCAGCGTGTCCTCAAACTCCGCGATAGGCGGCATGACGCGTTCATAGCCGTGGCTCGCCACGGTATCGAGCACGCGGCGCGCAAGCCGGGCGGAAGCCTCCGCCAGCGGCGGCAGGCGGTCGGAAAGTCCTTCAGGCAGGAGGCCGGATGGAATCGAGGTCATGGGCTGGCCTTTAGCGGATTATGCGCGCAAGGCCAGCCCGAACCATATCAGGCCCGAACCATCAGGCGAAGCGGAGGAGCTTCACGGTCTTCACGCCTGCGAGCTTGCAGATGTCGCTGAGGACCGCTTCGTTCACCGCGCCGTCGAGCGAGAGGAGCAGCACCGCTTCCCCGCCCTGGTTGCGGCGGCCGAGGTGGAAGGTGCCGATATTGACCTGCGCCTCGCCCAGCGTCGAACCCAGGCGGCCGATGAAGCCCGGCGCGTCCTGGTTGACGATGTAGAGCATGTCCCCGGCCAGATCAGCCTCCACCTTGATGCCGAACAGTTCGACCAGGCGCGGCTGGGCATTGCCGAACAGCGTGCCCGCGACCGACTTGTCGCCGCTTTCGGTCTTCACGGTCACGCGGACCAGGGTCTGATAGTCGCCCTCGCGGTCATGGCGGACCTCACGGACATCCAGACCCCGTTCCTTCGCCAGGAAGGGCGCATTGACCATGTTCACCGTGTCGGAATAGACGCGCATCAGGCCCGCCAGCACCGCCGCCGTGATCGGCTTCTGGTTGAGTTCGGCGGCATGGCCCTCCACCTCGACCGAAACGCTCTGGATGCGGTCGCCTTCAAGCTGGCCGACCAGGCTGCCCAGTTCCTCCGCCAGCGCCATATAGGGCTTGAGCTTCGGCGCTTCCTCGGCCGAGAGCGACGGCACGTTCAGCGCATTGGTGATGCCGCCGTCGAGCAGATAGTCGCTAAGCTGTTCCGCGACCTGGAGCGCGACATTGACCTGCGCTTCGTCGGTCGATGCGCCCAGATGCGGGGTGCAGATGAAGTTGGGGGTGCCGAACAGCGGCGATTCCTTCGCCGGTTCCTGCACGAACACGTCGAGCGCGGCGCCCGCCACATGGCCCGAATCCAGCGCTTCCTTGAGCGCGGCTTCGTCGATCAGGCCGCCGCGGGCGCAGTTGATGATGCGCACGCCCTTCTTCGTCTTGGCGAGATTTTCCTTGGAGAGGATGTTGCGGGTCTGGTCGGTCAGCGGCGTGTGCAGCGTGATGAAGTCCGCCTTCGCCAGCAGCGTGTCCAGATCGGCCTTCTCCACGCCCATTTCGACGGCGCGTTCCGGGGTCAGGAAGGGATCGAAGGCGACCACCTTCATCTTGAGGCCGAGCGCGCGGCTGGCGACGATGGAGCCGATATTGCCCGCGCCGATCAGGCCCAGCGTCTTGCCGGTGACTTCCACGCCCATGAAGCCGTTTTTGGGCCACAGGCCCTGCTGCGTCTGGGCGTTGGCTTCGGGCAACTGGCGGGCCAGCGCGAACATCAGCGCGATGGCATGTTCGGCGGTGGTGATCGAGTTGCCGAAGGGGGTGTTCATCACGATCACGCCCTTGGCCGAGGCCGCCGGGATGTCGACATTGTCGACGCCGATGCCGGCGCGGCCGATGACCTTCAAATTGGTGGCGTGGTCGAGAATGTCCTTCGTGACCTTGGTCGAGCTGCGGATGGCGAGGCCGTCATACTGGCCGATGATCGCCTTGAGTTCTTCCGGGGTCTTGCCGGTGATTTCGTCGACTTCGACGCCGCGCTCCCGGAAGATCGCGGCGGCGCGGGGGTCCATCTTGTCGGAAATGAGGACTTTGGGCATGACGAATTGCCTTTCTTGCAATTCGTCATCCTGACGAAAGTCAGGATCTCAGGCGGCTAGGTTCGACCTAGAGGCCCGAGATCCCAGCTTTCGCTGGGATGACGGGGAATAGAGGATTAGTTGGATTAAGCGGCCTTCACGGTCGCATAGGCCCAGTCGAGCCAGGGACCGAGCGCTTCAATGTCGGCGGTCTCTACCGTCGCGCCGCACCAGATGCGCAGGCCCGCCGGGGCGTCGCGATAGCCCGCGACGTCATAGGCGGCGCCTTCCTTCTCCAGCAGGGCGGCGAAGCTCTTGATGAAGGCTTCGTCCGCGCCCTCTACCGTCAGGCAGACGCTGGTGGTGGAGCGGGAAGCCGGATCGGCGGCGAGATGGCCCAGCCAGTCCCGTTCCTCGACAATCCTGTTCAGCGCCGCCGCATTGGCGTTGCTGCGGGCGATCAGGCCGGAGAGGCCGCCCAGCGACTTGCCCCATTCCAGCGCGAAGATCGCGTCTTCCACCGCCAGCATGGAGGGGGTGTTGATCGTCTCGCCCTTGAACACGCCTTCGGCCAGCTTGCCCTTCGCCATCAGGCGGAAGACCTTGGGCAGCGGCCAGGCGGGGGTGTGGGTTTCCAGGCGTTCCACGGCGCGGGGGCCGAGGATCAGCACGCCATGACCGCCCTCCCCGCCCAACACCTTCTGCCAGGAGAAGGTGGCGACGTCGATCTTGGTCCAGTCGATTTCGTAAGCGAAGACCGCGCTGGTGGCGTCGGCGAAGGTCAGGCCTTCGCGGTCGGCGGGAATCCAGTCGGCGTTCGGCACGCGCACGCCGGAGGTCGTGCCGTTCCAGGTGAACAGCACGTCATGGGCGAAGTTCACACCGTTCAGGTCGGGCAACTGGCCATAGTCGGCGCGGATGATCGTGGGGTCGAGCTTCAACTGCTTGGCGGCGTCCGTCACCCAGCCCTCGCCGAAGCTTTCCCAGGCCAGCGTCGTGACCGGGCGGGCGCCCAACATGGTCCACATCGCCATTTCGAAGGCGCCGGTGTCGGAGCCGGGGACGATGCCGATGCGGTGGGTTTCGGGCAGGTTCAGCAGTTCGCGCATCAGGTCGATGCAATAAGCGAGGCGGGTCTTGCCGATCTTGGCGCGGTGCGAGCGGCCGAGGGATTCGGCGCTCAGCTTGTCGGCGCTCCAGCCCGGAGGCTTGGCGCAGGGACCGGAAGAGAAATAGGGGCGAGCCGGCTTGGTTGCGGGCTTGGCGGCAGGCGCAATGGTGGCGTCTGCGGCGGTCGTATCAGTCATGTAATGCTTCTCCTTGCAGAGAGCACGCGCGGCGTTGGGACCGCGTGGCCCGTCGGCCGCCCTAAAGTTTCCGGCCAAAGAGTCAAGCCGAATGTCTGCATGCGATGAAACGAGTCGGCCGTTAACCCTTGGGCCAGCCGAACGTGGTAAATCATGCCGTCATGATCGAGCGGGTTTGGGGGAATGCGATCCTTCGCGGCACGGGTCTTGCGGCCCTGACGGCGGCCGTGCTGGCGCTGGCGGGCTGCGGCGGCGACCTGGTGCCGCGCGGGCGGGTGGAGCGCCCCGCCAAGTCGGTTCGGACCGCCCGCCCCGCCGCGCCGCCGCCGATGGAGTTGCGCCAGTGCATGGCGAAGCTGACGTCCCAGTCGGTCCTCTTCACCCCCCTGCCCGACCAGAATTTCGGCGGCGGATGCAGCGCGACGGGCAGCGTCAAGCTGATCGACATCGGCGTGCCCGCGACCAATCTGGGCGCGATGACATGCGGCCTGGCGGCCAATTTCGCGGCCTGGGCGCGCTATGGCGTGCAGCCCGCCGCCCGGCTGATCCTGGGGGCGGAGGTCGAGCGGATCGAGACGTTCGGCACCTATAGTTGCCGTCCCATCGCGGGCAGCGGCAAATTGTCCGAACATGCGCACAGCAATGCGGTCGACGTGTCCGCCTTCGTGCTGAGCGACGGGCGGCGCATCAGCATCCAGAACGACTGGAATGGCGACCGGCGGGTCCGGCAGTTTCTGGAGATCATCCACGCCAGCGCCTGCAAGCGGTTCCGCACCGTGCTCAGCCCCGATTACAACGCCGCGCATCACGACCATTTCCATTTCGACATGGGCGGCCGCGGCGGCTTTTGCCGCTGAGCGCCAACAAATACTTTGGGGGATTTTGCCGCTAGACGCCTTGGCTTTGTCACGCGGGCGTCCTACCTTTCCGGAAATGACTAGAAAAGAAATCGAAGAACGCAAATTCCGCCCCGCCAGCCAGGAAGCAGCCGACGCCCGGCTGAGGACGGAAACCCCCCAGACCAGCAGCGCCGCCTACCGACTGGCCTTCCAGGACACGGAATTCCTGCTGCGGGAGGATCTGCGGCCGGTGCGGTTCCAGTTGGAACTGCTGAAACCCCAATTGCTGATGGACGAGGCGAAGATCGAGTCCACCTTCGTCTTCTACGGTTCGGCGCGGATTCCGGAGCCGGAGCAGGTGCAGGCGCGGATCGACGCCGCAACCACGCCGGAACAGAAGCGCATCGCCGAAAATCTGGGCAGGAAGGCGCGCTATTATGAGGAAGCGCGCAAGCTGGCGCGGATTTCAGCGCAATATCCAGTGAATGAGGCCGGATGCCGCCATTTCGTCGTCTGTTCGGGCGGCGGCCCATCGATCATGGAGGCGGCCAATCGCGGCGCGGCGGATGTCGGCCAGACCACCATCGGCATGAACATCGTCCTGCCGCATGAACAGTCGCCCAACCGCTTCGTCACGCCGGAACTGAGCTTCCAGTTCCACTATTTCGCGCTGCGCAAGATGCATTTCCTGCTGCGGGCGCGGGCGCTGGCGGTGTTTCCGGGCGGGTTCGGCACGTTCGACGAGATGTTCGAACTGCTGACGCTGATCCAGACCGGCAAGATGAAGCCGATCCCGGTGCTGTTGTTCGGGCGGGAATTCTGGACGCGGGTGGTGGATTTCGAGGCGCTGGCGGATGAAGGCGTGATCTCTCCGTCCGACCTCAACCTGCTGACCTGGGTGGAGACCGCCGAGGATGCGTGGGAGGCGGTGCAGAGATTCTATGAGGACAGCGAAGCGCCGGGGTGCGGGTAATTTATCCTCGCCCCTTTAGCGCCAAGCTTGCTCCCCTCTTTCGCCTGACTGATCGATTTGGGTGGAGAGCGGACGTTCCCCTATTCGTCGCCCCTCCCCCTATTCGTCACCCCGGACTTGATCCGGGGTCCCGCTGCCTTGGGCTGGGCGCGGTGTAGAGGCAAAAGCGGGACCCCGGATCAAGTCCGGGGTGACGGAAAACTAATGTCCGCTCATGGCCAATTGCCGACATTTTCGAATTTGTCCACGCGGCCTGGTTCCGCCGTCTGATAAATGCACGACGTCTGGACTGGGCTCCTGCCTTCGCAGGAGCACGGCTTGGGATGGGGCTATTGTCCTTGCCCTCCCCGTCCCAGCGGACTAGGGCGCGGCCATGCGTCGCGACCTTGCCCATGTCGACACCTGGATCTTCGATCTGGACAATACGCTCTACCCGGCGAAGGCGGACCTGTTCGCGTTGATCGACGTGAAGATGGGGGAGTTCATCCAGGGCCTGCTCGGCTGCGATCCGGTGGTCGCGAAGCAGACGCAGAAGCGCTATTTCCTGGAGCATGGCACCACCCTGTCCGGCCTGATGCACCATCATGGCATCGAGCCGCGCGCCTTCCTCGACTATGTCCACGACATCTCCATGGACCGGCTGGAGGTGGACGAGGCGCTCAACGCCCATATCGCGGCGCTGCCGGGGCGGCGGCTGATCTTTACCAATGGCGATGCCGCCTACGCCACGCGCGTGCTGGACCGGCTGGGCCTGAGCGGCGCGTTCGAGTTGATCCACGACATCCACGCCTGCCAATATATTCCCAAGCCCGATCCGTCGGGCTATGCGGAACTGTGCCGGGTGCACCATGTCGATCCCGCCCGCGCCGCCTTTTTCGAGGATATGGCGCGCAACCTGAAGCCGGCCAAGGCCATCGGCATGACCACCATCTGGGTCAATAACGGCTCCGAAGCGGGCGACCACGGGCATCATCCCGACTTCATCGATTTCGAAACCGACCATCTGACGCCGTTTCTGGCGGATATTTTTGGGGAGCAGCCATGAGCAACGAACTGATCGCGACCATCGACGCCGCCTGGGAGGACCGGGCCAATGTGAGCCTGTCGACGCAGGGGGCGGTGCGGCAGGCGGTGGACAAGGCGCTGGCGATGCTGGACAGCGGCGAACTGCGCGTGGCGGAGCCGACGGCAGAAGGCTGGCGGGTCAACCAGTGGGCGAAGAAGGCGGTGCTGCTGTCCTTCCGCCTGAACGACAATGTCATGATCGACAATGGCCCGGGCGCGGGCCATTGGTGGGACAAGGTGCCGAGCAAGTTCGCCGGTTGGGATGAGGCCGCCTTCCGCGCCGCCGGTTTCCGTGCCGTGCCGGGGTCGTTCGCCCGCGCCGGGGCGCATATCGCAAAGAATGTGATCCTGATGCCCAGCTTCGTGAACATCGGCGCCTTCGTCGATGAGGGCACGATGGTCGACACCTGGGTGACGGTGGGTAGCTGCGCGCAGATCGGCAAGAATGTCCATCTGTCCGGCGGCGTCGGCATCGGCGGCGTGCTGGAGCCGTTGCAGGCCGATCCGGTGATCATCGAGGATGACTGCTTCATCGGCGCCCGGTCCGAAGTGGTGGAGGGCGTGCGCGTCGGCAAGGGATCGGTGCTGTCGATGGGCGTGTTCATCGGCCAGTCGACCAAGATCGTCGACCGCGCCACCGGAGAAGTGTTCATGGGCGAAGTGCCGCCCTATTCGGTGGTGGTGCCGGGGTCGCTGCCCGGCAAGCCGCTGCCCGACGGCACGCCGGGGCCGAGCCTCTATTGCGCGGTGATCGTGAAGCGGGTGGACGCGCAGACGCGGTCGAAGACCGGGATCAATGAATTGTTGCGGGATTGAAGGCTGCCTCACTCCCCTCCCCTTCAGGGGAGGGGCAGGGGGTGGGGGCGCGCCTCCACCCTCAGCGCTTGGGGAGATCCCCCACCCCAACCCCTCCCCTGAAGGGGAGGGGCTTATAAGTGGCATTTGGCGCAAGCTCGCCTTACATAATCCCCATGCCGCCATCCACGCCCGACAATAGCCCCCTTCCGCCCGTCTGGGCGACGATGCGGCGTTTCTTTCCTTATCTCTGGCCGGCCGACGCCCCCGCGCTGCGGCGGCGCGTCGCCGTCGCCATGGCGCTGGTGCTGGTGGCGAAGGCCGTCAGCCTCGCCATGCCCTTCGCCTATAAGGGCGCGATCGACCGCATGGCGCCGGGCATGGAGTCCGGCGTAGGCCTCGCCGTCGCGCTGGTCGTCGCCTATGCGGGCGCGCGCTTCGGCGGCGTGCTGTTCGACAATCTGCGCAACGCCATTTTCGAGCGGGTCGGGCAGGAGGCCGGGCGGCGGCTGGCCGACGACGTGTTCGTCCATCTGCACCGGCTGTCGCTGCGCTTCCATCTCGACCGGCGCACCGGGGCCGTCACCAAGATCGTGGAGCGCGGCACCAAGAGCATCGACACCATGCTCTATTTCCTGCTGTTCAACATCGCGCCGACGGTGCTGGAACTGGCGGCGGTCTGCGTCATCTTCTTCGTGAAGTTCGGTCCCGGACTGGTGGCGGCGACGCTGGTCATGGTGGCGCTCTACATCTGGTTCACCCGGACGATCACCGAATGGCGCAACCAGCTTCGCCGCGACATGGTGGACATGGACACCAATGCGGTCGCCCATGCCGTCGACAGCCTGCTGAATTTCGAGACGGTCAAATATTTCGGCGCGGAGGAGCGCGAAGCGGCCCGCTATGCCAAGGCGATGCGGCGCTATGCCAATGCGGCGGTGAAGTCGGAAAATTCGCTCGCCTGGCTGAATATCGGGCAGTCGCTGATCACCAATCTGATGATGGCGGGGGCGATGGGCTATACCGTCTGGGGGTGGAGCCGGGGGCAGTTCTCGACCGGCGACGTGGTGCTGGTGAACACGCTGCTGAGCCAGCTTTTCCGGCCGTTGGACCTGCTGGGCATGGTCTATCGGACGATCCGGCAGGGGCTGATCGACATGGAGGCGATGTACAGGCTGATCGACACGCAGGCGGAGATTGCCGACGCGCCGGGCGCGCCGATGCTGCATGTCGAGGCGGGCGAGGTGCGCTTCGACCATGTGCATTTCGGTTACGATCCGGAGCGGGAGATATTGCACGGGGTCAGCTTCACCGTTCCGGCGGGCAGGACGCTGGCCATCGTCGGACCTTCGGGCGCGGGCAAGTCGACCATCGCCCGACTGCTGTTCCGATTCTACGACATTCAGGGCGGGCGGATCAGCATAGACGGGCAGGACATATCGGCGGTGACGCAGCAATCCCTGCGCTCCACCATCGGCATCGTGCCGCAGGACATGGTGCTGTTCAACGACACGGTCGGCTATAATATCGGCTATGGCCGCGAAGGCGCGACGCAGGAAGAGATTGAGGCGGCGGCCAGGGCGGCGTCCATCCACGACTTCATCATGGGCCTGCCGCAGGGCTATGACACGCGGGTGGGCGAGCGGGGGCTGAAGCTGTCCGGCGGCGAGAAGCAGCGGGTGGCGATTGCCCGGACGCTGCTGAAAGACCCGCCGGTGCTGGTGCTGGACGAGGCGACCAGCGCGCTCGACAGCCGGACCGAGACGGAAATCCAGGACGTGCTGCGCACCATATCGCGCAGGCGCACGACGCTGGTGGTGGCGCATCGGCTGTCCACCGTGGTCGACGCGGACGAGATCATCGTCATGGAGAAAGGGCGCATCGTCGAACGCGGGCGGCATGGCGATCTGGTGCGGGCGGACGGACTCTACGCCGCCATGTGGGCGCGGCAGGGGGCCGAGCGGGACGATATGCCGGTGGAGCCGGGGATCGAGGATATTTTCGAAGTGGTGGACGTGCCGGGCGGCAGGGGGTGACGGTTGGTTCGGGTGGTTAGCGGTCATTCCCCCTCCCGCCTGCGGGAGGGGAATGTCTTGGGATGGCCAAAACCCGTGCCTCTACCCAGCCCGATTGATTTTTGCGGTCTTATATCCTATCCTCGCCCTCGCGGACCGGGCCCCTCTGGCGCGCTTTTTTCAGCGCGTGATGTCGGACCGCATCGGACTATCCGATGCGCATGGCGGTCTGGCTCACCCCTCCCCCATGGCTGGCAGCGGATTTCTCCGATCGACCTTTGTCGTTGATCAAGAGGAGCATATCCCATGGAATTTCTTTTCGCCGACTGGCTGGGGACGCCCGCCTGGTTCTGGCTCGCCTTTTTCGCCATCGTCGTCGCGCTGACCGCCTTCGACCTCGGTTTCCTGCACAAGGAGAACAAGGAAATCGGCATCAGGGAGAGCCTGAAGCTCTCCATCTTCTACATCGGCATCGCCTGCGCTTTCGGCGCCTGGCTCTGGTTCGTGCGCGGGCCGGAGCCGGGGATGCAGTATTTCACCGGCTTCTTCATCGAAAAGGCGCTGTCGATCGACAATGTCTTCGTCATCAGCCTGATCTTCACCTATTTCGCGATTCCGGCGAAATATCAGTATCGGGCGCTGCTGTGGGGCATTATCGGCGTGATCGTGCTGCGCGGATTGATGATCGCGGGCGGGGCGATGCTGCTGCACCAGGCCTATTGGGTGCTGTACCTGTTCGCCGCCTTCCTGATCTTTACCGGCATCAGGATGATGTTCGCGGGCGACGAGCCGATGGATGTCGGCAAAAATCCGCTGATCCGCTTCATTTCGAAGCATATGCGGGTGACGCCAGAGCAGCATGGCGAACATTTCCTGGCGCGCATGACCGATCCGAAGACCGGCAAGGTCGTCATGGCGGCGACGCCGCTGCTGCTGGCGCTGGTGGTGATCAACTTCGCGGACCTGGTGTTCGCGGTGGACAGCGTGCCCGCCATCTTCGCGATCACGACCGACATGTTCATCGTCTACACGTCGAACGTGATGGCGATATTGGGCCTGCGCGCGCTCTATTTCGCGCTGGCGGCGATGGTGCACCGCTTCCACTATCTGAAATATGCGCTGGCAGCGATATTGGTGTTCATCGGCGCCAAGATATTCGTGGCGGACTTCGTGATGGACGGGGGCAAATTCCCGCCCGTCATCAGCCTGGGCGTGACCTTCGCGCTGATCGGCGTGGGGGTGGGCTGGTCGTTGTGGAAGACGCGGGGCGAGGAAAAGCTCGCCTAGGCTGTATCGACATTCAGAAGATGGCGAGCCGAAAATGGTGGTTTCCCGTGACCCGGCGCGCAGCCTACTCAAAGTAGGTGAGCACCGGAAGCACGGAAAAGCGCGATTTGCAGGCCGTCAGGGCTGAATGTCGATACAGCCTAGGGCATTTTCAAGTTGACCGTTCACGCTCAACGGCTCGGAAAATGCGACATCAAAGGACAAGAGCGTTTTCGCTCATTGCGAAAACGCTCTAGCCTTCGAAGAAGCGGGCCGCGACGTCCGGGGGCACCCGGAGGATGCGGCCCGTCTTCAGGTCGATGATCGCCCAGGTTGACTTGGCCGACACCTTCACCTTGCCGTCGGGTCCGGTGAATTCCATGTGCCGGTCGAAGCGGGCGCCGCGCGGCCCCTGCGGAATCCAGGTGCGGGCGGACACGGTTTCGCCCTGCTTCACATTGCCGCGATAGTCGATCTCATGCCGGATCACGACCCAGGCATAGGCGTCCAGATGATCCGGCGCGGCGTCGCGAGCCCAATGTTCGGTCGCGACCTGCTCCATCCACTGGACCCAGACGGCGTTGTTCACATGGCCGAGCATGTCGATATGTTCGGGACCGGCGGTGAAGTGGGTGGCGTAGGTGGAGGCCATTATCCTCTCCCTCCGTTCGGGCTGAGCCTGTCGAAGCCTCTTCCTTCTTCAAAAAAGGAGAGGCCCCCTTCGACTGCCTGCAGGCAGGCGCTCAAGACAGGCTTCGACAGGCTCAGGGCGAACCGGGGAGAGCTTGCCGCCTTCATGCTTCCTCGACGCCTAACTGCCAGAGGATGAAGGCGAATTCCTCCGCCGTTTCGTGGAGGCTTTCGAAGCGGCCGGACTTGCCGCCATGGCCCGCGCCCATATTGGTCTTGAGCAGCAGGATATTGTCGTCCGTCTTCGTGGCGCGCAGCTTCGCCACCCATTTGGCCGGTTCCCAATAGGTGACGCGGGGGTCGTTGAGGCCCGCGGTCACCATCAGCGGCGGATAGGGCTGCGCGCTCACATTGCTGTAGGGGTCGTAGGACAGGATCGTCTCGAACGCCGCCCTGTCCTCGATGGGATTGCCCCATTCGGGCCATTCGCCCGGCGTCAGCGGCAGCGTTTCGTCCAGCATGGTGTTGAGCACGTCGACGAAGGGCACATGCGCCACCACCGCGCCCCACAGGTCGGGATCGCTGTTGATGACCGCGCCCATCAGTTCGCCGCCCGCCGATCCGCCGGAGATGCTGATCCGGCCCTTCGACGTGTAGCCGCGTTCGATCAGCCCCTTGGCCACGTCCACGAAGTCGGTGAAGGTGTTGGTGCGCTTGTCCAGCTTCCCGTCCAGATACCATTGCTGGCCGAGGTCGTCGCCGCCCCGGATATGCGCCAGCGCGAAGGCGAAGCCGCGGTCCAGCAGCGACAGGCGGCTGGTGGAGAAGCCCGGCTCCATCGCGATGCCATAGGCGCCATAGCCATAGAGGTGCAGCGGCGCGCTGCCGTCGCGGGGCAGGTCCTTGGGATAGACGATGGACACCGGGATCGGCGTGCCGTCGCGGGCCGGTATCATGAGACGTTCGGTCGCATAGCGGGTCGCGTCATAGCCGGACGGGATTTCCTGGACCTTCAGGACTTCAAGATCGCCGGTCGCCAGATGATAGTCGTAGATGGTGTCGGGCGTGACCATCGATTCATAGCCGATGCGCAGCTTCGTCACGTCATATTCGGGATTATCGTCCAGCGATGCGGAATAGCTCGCCTCCGGGAAGGGAATGCGCTTGGGGCGGTGCGTGGCGTAATCGCGCAGTTCGATCTGGTCCAGGCCGTCCTGCCGCCCCTCCGTGACATAGAAGCCTTTGAACAGCGTGAAGTCGGTCAGGTAGAAATGCGCGTCCGGGGCGATGACCTCTTCCCACTCGCCGGGGCTGGCGAGCGGCGCCTTCACCAGCCGGAAATTGGGATGGGTGTCGTTGGTGCGGATGTAGAGCGTGCCGTCATGCTCATCGACATCATATTCGCGGCCGGGCTTGCGCGGGGCGACGAGCAGCGGCGGGGCGGCGGGATTGTCGGCGGGGAGCAGCCAGACCTCGCTGGTCACATGGTCGCCGGTCGCGATCACGATCCATTTTTCCGAAGAGGTGAGGCCGACCGAGACGCGGAAGCCCTCATCATCCTCATGGAACAGTTCGGCGTCGCTTTCCACCGGCTGGCCCAGCCAGTGGAGCCGGGCATTGTCGGTGCGCCACTGGTCGTTGGCGACGCCGTAGAGCAGGCCCCTGCTGTCGCTGGTCCACACCAGCGACGACAAGGTGTCGGGGATGATTTCGGGCAGGATCTCGCCGGTGAACAAGTCCTTGATCCGCGCCTCGAACCGTTCGGAGCCATTATTGTCGATGGCATAGGCGAGGTAGCGGCCGTCCGGGCTGACCGACAGCGCGCCGAGGCGGAAATAATCATGCCCCTCCGCCAGCGCGGGTTCGTCCAGGATCAACTGGTCCTCGCCGTCCTCGTCTTTGGCGGCGGCGGGCCTTCGATACCATTTGCGATATTGCGCGCCGACCTCGAAAGCGCGCCAGTAGATATAGTCGCCGTCCTTCTGCGGGACGGAACTGTCATCCTCCTTGATGCGGCCCTTCATTTCCGCGAACAGCCTGTCGGTCAGCGCCTTGCGCGGCTGCATCGCCGCTTCGAAATAGGCGTTTTCCTGCTCCAGATAGGACAGCACCTCCCCGTCCTTCACCTCCGGATAGCCGGGGTCGCGCAGCCAGGCATAGGGATCCTCCACCATGATCCCATGATGCGAGAAGCTGTGCGGGCGGCGGGCGGCGACGGGGGCTTTGGGGGATGCGGTCATTCAATGTCCTGATCTGGCGAAACGATGCTGTTCCGCTTATGTTGGCGGCCATAGGCCCTGCGCAAGAGGGCCGGCAAGTCCAAGGGAAATTTGATGTCCACTTATGAAGATCGCCTGAAAGCCCTGCGCGCCCAACTGGTGCGCGTGGCGCTGGACGGCTTTGTCGTGCCGCTGACCGACGAGCATATGAGCGAATATGTCGGCGCCTATGCGCAGCGGCTGGCCTGGCTAACCGGCTTCCAGGGATCGGCGGGCAGCGCGGTGGTGCTGCCGGAGGAAGCGGCGATCTTCGTGGACGGCCGCTATACGCTGCAGGTGCGGGAGCAGGTGGACGGCGCGCACTGGCAATATGAGAGCGTGCCGCAGACCTCCGTTGCGGCCTGGCTGGGCGAGCATGTCCCGGCGGGCGGGCGGATCGGTTACGATCCGTGGCTGCACACGCGCGCCTGGGTGAAGGCAGCGGCCGAGGCGCTGGCCGAGCGGGGCGCGGAACTGGTGGCGGTGGACACCAATCCGGTCGACGCCGTGTGGCCGGACCGGCCCGCGCCCAGCGACGCCAAGCTGGTGGTGCATGAGGACCGCTATGCCGGGCAGTCGGCGGCGGAGAAGCGGCAGGCCATGGCCGATTGGCTGGTGGCCAAGCGTGCCGACGCGGCGGTGCTGTCGGCGCTGGATTCGCTGGCCTGGACCTTCAACATCCGGGGCAAGGATGTGGAGCGGACGCCGGTGGCGCTGGCCTATGCCATCGTCCATGCCGACGCGACGGCGGACCTCTATGTCGCGCCTGAGAAGATCGACGAGGCGGTGGTGCAGCATCTGGGCAATGCGGTGCGCGTGCATGACCGCGCCGATTTCGCCGGAGCGCTGGCGGATTTCGCAGGGAAAACGGTGGTCGCCGATCCGGAGCGGGCGGTGGCCGCCATCTTCGAAGCGCTGGAGGCGGGCGGCGCGAACATATTGGCGCTGCGCGATCCGGCGGTGTTGCCCAAGGCGGTGAAGAACCCAGTCGAGATCGCCGGGCACAAGGCGGCGCAGGCCCGCGACGGCGCGGCGCTCAGCCGGTTCCTGCACTGGATCGCGACCGAGGCGTCCAAGGGCGGCGTCGATGAACTGGGCGCGGCGGCGAAGCTGGAGGCGTTCCGCAAGGAGACCGGGCTGCTGGAGGATCTGTCCTTCGACACCATTTCCGGCGCGGGGCCGAACGGCGCGGTGGTGCATTACCGGGTCGAGGAAAGGACCAACCGGCCCATAGAGACGGGCAGCTTCTATCTGGTCGATTCGGGCGGGCAATATCGCGACGGCACCACCGACGTGACGCGCACCATCGCCATCGGCACGCCGAGCGAGGAGATGAAGCGGCGCTTCACCCTGGTGCTGAAGGGGCATATCGCGCTGGGCCGCGCGCAATTCCCGAAGGGGACGCGGGGCGGGCAGCTCGACGTGCTGGCGCGGCAGTTCCTGTGGGCCGAAGGGCTGGATTACGCCCATGGCACCGGCCATGGCGTCGGCAGCTTCCTGTCGGTGCATGAGGGGCCGCAGCGGATCGCGACCTTCGGCGGCGGGGACGAACCGCTGCAGGCGGGCATGATCCTTTCCAACGAGCCGGGTTATTACAAGACCGGGGAATATGGCATCCGCATCGAAAATCTGGTGCTGGTCGAACCCCGCGACGTGCCGGGCGCGGAGCGGGAGATGCTGGGCTTCGAAACGCTGACCTTCGCGCCGATCGACCGCAACGCGATCGCGACGGAGATGCTGACGGGCGAGGAGCGCGCATGGCTGGACGCCTATCACGCCAGGGTGCTGGAGGTCGTCGGGCCGCAACTGGAGGGCGGGGCGCTCGACTGGCTCAAGGCGGCCTGCGCCCCGCTGTAGCGGAACGGGATCACCCCTTGGCGTCGTCCGGGCGCCGGGGGTTTTCCGCGTCGCGCGATTCGCGGGACTGGGCCTTGCGGCGACGCAGATTGTCCCGCAACGCCTGCGCCAAGCGCTCTTTCCGTTCGTCCTGACCGTTTGTCATGGCCCGCCCATAATCAAATTGCATCTTCCGCCGCAAGCCGCCTTGACATGGCGCGAGGAGGCAGCCATAGGCCCGGCTCCGCCGGCGCGATAAGCCGGATGGAACTGAAATAGTGCTGCCGTAGCTCAGTGGTAGAGCGCATCCTTGGTAAGGCTGAGGTCGCGAGTTCAATCCTCGCCGGCAGCACCATTTTTCCCCAGCAGATCAGCCATTTGGACAGCCGGCATGCGATGGCGGCAGGCGCGGTTCCGCCGTCAGCTCTTGCCCGCGCCATCCTGCGGGGGCAGGTCGGCGTCGGCTGCATCCAGCTTCGCCGCGTGCCGAAATCATCCCACGCTGTAGCCCCTTTCCATCCACGCGGGACGCGTCGAACCGCTGGCGGGCCGGTTCTACGCGCCACCGTCGGCGCCGGCCTGGTTCATGGCGCAATGGTGAACGATATTCGCATTATGAAATTTCTGTGATAGATATTCGCAACGGGTGAACGCTTTTTGCAAGGCGGCCTAGGGTGTGTGGGGATTCAGTTCAGGGCGCGGCGAAAATAGTGGATTTCGAGAACCGGCGCGCAGCGTACTTCAGTACGTGAGCACCGGAAGCGCAGGAAGCCGCTATTTGCAGCCCGCCATGGACTGAATCCCTACACACCCTAGACCAGGTGAATGTTCTTCGCAGGATCGATCATGAGTGAATGGCTTTCGCAACCAGTGACTGACTTTCGCGGGCGGCCGCTTGCCGAGCCGGGAACGCCCGCCGGCTACGCGGCGCTGATCGAACGCTATGGCCTTCGCCTGCCGCTGCCCGCCCGCCTGGCCGCGATCGCCGAGCGGCATCATCCTCGATCCACCGCCGAATGGCAGATGATGACGCCGCGGCACATGCCCGACGCGACACTGATCGGCCATCTGACATTCGCTTTCCGCTATGAAGGCATCGATCTTTCCGTTCTTGCCCAGCTTTTCCGGGCCGAGGAGCCGGATGCGTTCGCCCGGATCGTGCGCGATGCGCCGACGGGCAGCTTCGCTCGCCGGATCTGGTTTCTCTACGAATGGATGACCGGCGACCGGCTGGACGTGCCGGATGCCGGCAAGGTGCGCCTGGTGCCGGTCGTCGATACAAGGCTGCAACTGGCGCTGACGGACGGCGTTGCGTCGCCGCGCCATCGCGTCGCCAACAACCTGCCCGGCACGCCGCGATATTGCCCGATGGTGCGCAGGACCGACGCGATCCTCGCCTATGAGGCGCAGGCATTCGACGAGCGAGCGCGCGCCGTGGTCGGGCGCATTCGCGCCGACCTCGTCGCCCGCGCCGCCGCCTTCCTGCTGCTCAACGATTCGAAGTCCTCCTTCGCCATCGAAGGGGAGAAGCCTTCGGGAACCAGAGCCGCCCGCTGGGGACAGGCGATCGCCGAAGCCGGGTCGCGGCCGCTGAGCCTGGCGGAGTTCGACCGGCTGCAACGCATCGTCATCGGCGATCAACGCTTCGTCCGGCTGGGCCTTCGCGAAGAGGATGGGTTCGTCGGCGTCCACGACCGGGAGACGGGATTGCCCGTGCCCGACCATGTCAGCGCCCGCGAAAGCGATCTGCGCGATCTCGTGGAGGGTCTGGTCGCCTATTCGGCGCGAGCCGTCGCCGGCGGCATGGACCCGGTCGCGGCGGCGGCCGTGCTCGCTTTCGGCTTTGTCTACATCCACCCCTATGTCGACGGAAACGGCCGCCTGCATCGCTGGCTCTTTCACCACGTCCTGGCGTCCGCGGGCTTCAATCCGCCGGGCATGGTGTTCCCGATCAGCGCGGTGATCCTGCGCCGGATCGACGCGTACAAGAGCACGCTCACCTCCTATTCGGGACCGCTGCTTCCCTTCATCGAATGGGAACCGACGCCGGAGGGCAATGTGCGGGTGCTGAACGACACGGCCGACTTCTACCGATTTTTCGACGCCACCGCGCATGTCGAATTCCTGTACGCCTGCGTCCAGCAGACCATCGAGGAGGACCTGCCCCGCGAAGCTCGCTTCCTCGAAGCCTTCGACAGCTTCAACGAGGCGGTGCAGCAGATCGTCGACATGCCCACCGGCCAGGTCGAACTGCTGCTGAAGTTTCTGGAGCAGAATGAGGGACGCCTGTCGCAGCGTGCCCGATCGAGGGAATTCGAGGCGCTCACCCCCGCCGAAGTCGAACGGGTGGAGGCAGTCTACGCAGATACGTTTGGGCCTGAAAAGGTCGGCGATCACCCGCACCTGCCGGAGGGCCGTGATCGCCAATAAGCGGAAAACCGATTCCCGCTTTTTCAAGATGTTATAGGTCGCGTGGATAAATTCGAAATGTCGGGAAATGGCCAGTTGCGGACATCAGTTTCCCGTCACCCCGGACTTGATCCGGGGTCCCGCTTTCTTTCTGAGTCCGCGCCCAGCCCAAGGCAGCGGGACCCCGGGTCAAGCCCGGGGTGACGAATAGGGGGAGCGGTGACGAATAGGGGAATGACGGCTTCCCACCCAAATCACTCAGTCCGGCGAGTCTTGAATTTGTCCACGCTGCCTAGATGCGGACGATCAGTGTTCCGGCATTGCGCCCGTTGAAAATGTCGACGAACGCGTCGGGTATGCGCTCGAACCCGTCGCGCATATCATAACGATTGCGCAGCCGTCCTTCAGCTTCCCATTGTCGTATCGATGCAATCGCGGACGCATAGTCGTCGGCATAGTCCCCGAAGACAAAGCCCTGCATCCGAATCCGCCCATAGACCAGCTTCATCATATCCCTGGGTCCGGCGGCCGGTTCAGTTGAATCATAGGCGGCCAATTGTCCGCAAAGCACGATGCGGCCATGGGGCGCCATCCGGTCGACCGCAGCCTGCAGCACGTCGCCGCCCACATTGTCGAAGAAGATGTTTATGCCGTCGGGACTGGCATGCTTCAAGGCCGATGGGAGGTCTGCCGAGCGGTAGTCGATGGCGACCTCCGCCCCGACGTCCTCCTTCAGCCAACGGCATTTTTCCGGGCCGCCCGCCACCGCAATGACCCGGCAGCCAGCGATGCGGGCCATCTGGCACGCCATCGCGCCGACCGATCCGGCCGCGCCGGATACGAGCACGGTCATGCCGGGCTTTGGCTCCCCCACCGCGAAGAGGCCGAAATAGGCGGTCAGGCTGTTGGGCGAATAAAGCGTCATCGCGTCGACCGGATCCATCCAAGTCTCTATTGGCGTGACGGGCACGGCAGCCTCGTCCGGACGCAGGACGGCAAAGTCCTGCCAGGGCGCGACCGCCGTCAACCATTGCCCCTCCGCAAAGCGCGGGTGACGCGACGCCAGCACTTCGACCGCCGCCATGCCCCGGATCGGATCGCCGATGCCGATCGCGCCGCGATAGCTGCGTTCGGGCGGGTTCAGCCAGTTGCGGATCGTCGGCGCGCAGGAGATGATCCGCGTGCGGACGAGAATGTCGCCTTCCTGCAGGGCGGGCATGTCGAATGCTTGCTCCCGATAGGCGAAGTCGCTGGCCCGCACCGCGCCTTCGGGCCTTTGCGCAAGCACCCAGGAGCGATTGAGGGTCACGATCCGTCGCCGAACCGCCGCCCCGCCTCCGCCAGCCGCACGAGCAGCGGCGCGGGGCAGAAGGTTTCGCCATGCACCGCCTCAAGCCGGCGCATCTCCACGACGATCCGGTCCAGCCCCACCTGATCGGCCCAGAAAAGCGGTCCACCGCGATAGACCGGCCAGTTATAGCCCAGCACGGCCGCTATATCGATGTCGGAGGCGCGCAGCGCGATGCCTTCCTCCAGGATCTTCGCGCCCTCGTTGACGACCGGATAGAGCAGCCGCGCAAGCAGCGCTTCGTCGCCCGACGTGGGGGCATGCGCGACGCCCCGGGCTGCCGCCACCTCCTTTATCAGGCTGTCTGTCACGTCCGAAGGACGCGAGCGCCGCTTCTCGTCATAATCATAATAGCCCGCGCCGCCCTTCTGGCCCAGCCGACCGGCGGTGACCAGATCGCCCATCACGGTCCGTTCCGTCGCGTTCCGGCCAATGACGTCCAGCCCGACCAGATCCATCATCTGGAAATGGCCCATGGCAAAGCCGTAATCGACGAGCACGCGGTCGATCTCCGCAATCGGCGTGCCTTCCAGCATCATCGCTTCGGCCTGAGCGCCGCGCGGAGCCAGCAGACGGTTGGCGATGAAGCCGTCGCACACCCCGCTCAGCACCGCCACCTTGCCGATCCGCTTGGCGAGCCGCATCGCCGTCGCGACCACGGGCTTGGACGTTGCCGCGCCTCGCACCACCTCCAGCAGGCGCATGACATTGGCGGGCGAGAAGAAGTGGAGGCCGACGACCCATTCCGGCCGGCTGGTCGCCGCGGCGATGCGATTGAGGTCGAGGAAGGAGGTGTTGGACGCCAGGATCGTGCCCGCTTTGGCGATCCGGTCGAGCCTGGCGAAGATGTCCGTCTTGACGTCCATGCTCTCATAGACGGCTTCGATGATGAGATCGGCGTCAGCAAGCGCGGCGAGGTCGAGGCTGGGCGATATCAGCGCCATGCGCTGTTCCACCTGCGCACCCGTCATCCGCCCCTTGGCGGCCGTCGCCTCATAGTTGCGGCGGATGGTGGCGATGCCGCGATCCAGCGCTTCCTGGCTGGTTTCGACCAGCGTGACGGGGATGCCCGCGTTCAGGAAGTTCATCGTGATGCCGCCGCCCATCGTGCCCGCGCCGATGACGCCGACCGACCGGATGTCGATCGCGGATATGTCGGGACCGATGTCGGGAACGCGGGCCGCCTCCCGCTCGGCGAAGAAGACATGGCGCTGGGCGGCGGACTCCGGGCTGGCGACCAGCCGTTCGAACAGGGCGGTTTCCTTCGCCAGCCCCTCCTCGAAGGGGAGGGTCACTGCCGCCTCGACGGCCTCGATAATGGCGGCGGGCGCGACGAACCCCTTGAACCGGCGCGCATGTGCGGCGGCGAAGGCGGTGAACAGGTCCGGGCGATCCCTATCGGCCTGGAGCGCGTCGGCCCGGTCACGTATCCGCGGTTTCGCGCCGCCATCGGCCACGACGCGGCGCGCGAAGGCCAGCGCCTCTTCCGCCAAGGCCGCGTCGTCGACCACGGCATCGACCAGGCCGAGCGAAAGGGCTTCGGCCGCCTTGATCTGCCGCCCCGACGTGATGATTTCGAGCGCCGCCTCCGTGCCGACGATCCGGGGCACGCGCTGGGTGCCGCCCGCGCCGGGGAGCAGGCCCAGATGCACCTCCGGCAGGCCGACCTTCGCGCTCCGCGCCGCCACCCGATAGTGGCAGGTGAGCGCCAGTTCGAAACCGCCGCCAAGCGCCGTGCCGTGAATGGCGGCGATGACGGGCTTGGGCGCATCGTCCAGCATCGCGCAGAGGTCGGGCAAGGACGGCGGCTGCCAGGGCTGGCCGAATTCGGTGATGTCCGCGCCGGCGATGAAGGTCCGCCCGGCGCAGAGCAACAGGATGGCGCCAACCTCTTCGTCGCCGAACGCCTGTTCGAGTCCGGCCTGCAATCCCTGCCGCAGGGGCGCGGAGAGCGCGTTCACCGGCGGATTGTCGAGCGTGATCAGGGCGACGCCGTCGACGACGACGCTGGTTGCGGTCTGCTTCATGTCATGCGTCCTGTCTGGTGGGCGGCTCCGCGCGCCTGCGGGCGACCTCCTCCACGGCGATGGCGGCCATCGCCTTCTTGTCGAGCTTGCCGGTGGCGGTGACGGCCATCGCCTCGACCAGCACCAGATGTTCAGGCCATTTCTTGCGGGACAAACCCTGCTGCGAGAGATGGTCGAGCAGCGCGGGCAGGTCGATGCTCCCGTCATCGCTCCGCAGCCGGCAGACGGCGCAGGCCTGTTCGCCCAGCTTGCGTTCGGGCACCGCGACCACCGCCACCTCCGCAACGGCGGGATGGCGCAGCAGCGCCGCCTCCACCTCGGCCGGGTCGATGTTGAATCCGCCGCGAATGATCTGGTCCTTGATGCGGCCGACCACCCGGACGAAGCCGTCCTGATCGCGGACGATCTCGTCGCCGGTCAGGTAGAAGCCGTCGGGCGTCATGCGCTCCTGCCCCGCCCCCATGCCCTGCGCATAGCCCAGGAAGAGGGAGGGGCCGCGCACGCCCGCCTGACCCCGGCTGCCGCGCGGCAGGGGGCGCAGATCGGCGTCGAACGCCTCCTCCTGCGTGCCGGGAAAGGGGATGCCGTCGAAAAGCTGACGGCGTTCCAGCGAATGGGACGGATGGGTGGAGGCATGGCCCATGCATTCGGACATGCCGAACATGCGCAGCGCCTTGAGGCCAAGCAGCCGGTCGGCGTCCTCGATCAGTTCCGGCGTCATCGCGCTGCCGCCCACCGCCATGGCGCGAAGGGGCAGGCGGCCGCTCCATTCGCCAAGCCGGGCGGCCTCCACCATCGTGAACAGATGCGTCGGCACCGCAATCGCCCAGCCGCAGCCATAGCGTTCGGCCCGCCGCAGCGCTTCGGCGGGCACCCATGGGTCGACCAGCACCAGCGGATGCCCCAAGGACAGCGCAAAATGCGCCGTGAAAGTGAAGCCCGGTGCACTGTCGAGCGGGACGATGCCCAGGATCGCGTCGTCCGGTTGCAGGCCCGCTATGGCTGAACAGGCGCGGGTAGCATAATTCAGGGCTTCCGGGCCGTGCATCACCCCCTTGGGCACCCCGGTGCTGCCGGAGGTGAAGCCGATGAGCGCGGTGTCGCGATCGCGGGGGTCGCTCGATCGTTCGCCGACAGCAGCGAAAATATCGGGCAGGGCGCTGCCGGCTCCGCTCACCTTGACGACATGGCCGAGCGAGGATTCGAGCAAGGCAAGGTCGCCCGCTCCGAGCTTTGGCGATACCGGGCAGAAGATCGCCTGCAGCGACGATATGGCGAGCGCCGTGGCGATTGTCGCGGGGCTTTTGTGCGCGGTGACGAGGACGCGGTCGCCCGGCTCTACGCCTGCCCCTTTCAGCAAGGCCGCGATTTCAATCGCCTGCTCCCGCAATTCCCCCCGGCTCCACAGTCGGTCGTCGCAATCCGCCAGGGCAAGCGCGTCCGGTTGGGCGTCGGCACGGCGTGCGAATTGCGGCCAGAGCCGCTCGGCATCCCATTCGAACGGCGGATGGCTTTGCTCCTCAGGCAAGGGATTGGCCTCCGTCGACCAGGAAGGTCTGGCCCGTGATGAAACTGCCCGCGTCCGACGCCAGCAGGGCCAGCGTGCCCGCCACCTCCTCCGGGCGGCCGAAGCGGCGCATCAATATGCCCGCCCGCGTCCTTTCCTGAATGGCGGGATCGAGCGTTTCGGTCATCCCGGTCTCGATGGAGCCCGGCGCGATGGCGTTGACGCGGATATTGTGCCCGGCCCATTGGGCGGCGAGATCGCTCGTTAGGTGAACGATCGCCGCCTTGCTGGTGGTATAGGGAACGACCTGCCCCGCGTCCGGCTGATAGGACAGGAATGCGCCCACCGACGCGATGTTTACGATGGCGCCGCCGCCCGCCGAGATCATGTGGCGCGCGGCGTGGCGGCAGGCGAGGAAGGTGCCGGTCACATTGACGTCCATCACCTTCTGCCAGCCCTTGAGCGGGATGTCCTGCGGCAGTCCCCACCAGGACGCGCCTGCATTGTTGATGAGGATGTCGAGCCCGCCCAGCCGGTCGATCGTTCCCGCGACCGCCGCCTCCACCGACGCCTCGTCGGCGATGTTGCAGGAAAGGCCGACGGCCGGAACACGGAACCGTTCGGCTATGCCGGCCGCCAGATCGGCGCAGTCGGCCTCCGTGCGGGAGGCGAGGGCGACGGCGCAGCCCAGGTCCGCCAGCGTCGCGGCCATGGCTTCGGCCAGCGCGCCGCGTCCGCCGGTGATGAGCGCGCGCTTGCCGTCCAGACGGAATTGCGCGGCGGTGAAACCGGGGTTCCAGTCAGCCATGATTGTCTCCGGCAAGCAGATCGACCTCATCAGTGATGAGGATGATGCGCCGACCGCCCATGCCCTTGGTCTGGGCGGTCGCCGCCTTCCATTCGGGCGAGGCGAAGGCGGCGTCGAGCGCCGCCTGATCGGCAAAGGTCAGCACGGCATGGCCGTCCCAGCCCGGCGCTTCAGGATTGTCATAATCCTTCGTCACCGCGCCATGTCTATAGGCTATCAGCCCCGGCAGCACCCTGGCGGCGTCGGCATGCGGCCCACGCCACCAGGTTGTGAACCGCTCCTGCGTCCAGTCCTGCGGCCGGCTGGCCAGGACGACCATGCTGACCGCCACGGCTTACTTGCCCGTCCAGACCGGCTGGCGCTTCTCGAGGAACGCCGCGACGCCTTCCTTCGCATCGGCGGAGTGATGCACGACGTTGCAGGTCATCGTCTCCAGCGTGATGAGCGAGTTGGTGTCGGCGTCCATGCCGCGATTGACCGCCATCTTGGTCATCCACATGCAGAAGGGGCTCTTGTCGATCAGCGGCGCGCAGAAATCCTGGATCAACTGCTCCAACTGGTCGCTGGGCGCCGAGGCGTTGCACAGGCCCCATTCGACGCATTCCTTGCCCGACAGCAGCTTGCCGGTCAGCATCAGTTCCTTCGACTTGCGCATGCCGATATAGCGCGGCAGGCGATAGATCGGGCCGGCGCCGCCGAACAAGGCGCGGCGGATGTGGAAGTCGCCGATCTTGGCGTCGTCGGCGGCGATGCCGAAGTCGCAGGAGATGAAAAGCTCGAACCCGCCGGCAACCGCATAACCCTCGACGCAGGCGATGGTCGGCTTCTTCATGTTGTAGATCTTGTCATAGGTGCGCGCCGAGTCGATCGCGAGCTGAAGCGAGGTGCTGGTTTCGTGCAGCACCGGACCCACAAGCTGCCCGAGGTCCGCGCCGGCGCAGAAGGTGTGGCCGCGACCGCGGAACACGACGGCCAGCACCGAATCGTCCTCGGCCGCCTTGTCCACCGCCGCCTCAAGGTCGCGCAGAAGCTGGGGGCTGACGCAATTCTTCACATGGGGACGGTTGAGCCAGATCGTGCAGATGCCGTTATCGGCCACTTCATATTGGATGACGTCCTTTTCCGGTTCCATGTAACTCTCTCCTTGGCAAAGATGTGAAAAGATCGGTCGTTTTCAGCGGGCGATGCCGCCTTCTTCGGGCGGGGCAAGCATGCCGCCCACCGCCATCCAGGCGGCGATCCCCGCCGACGGAATGGCGCAGAGCACCGCTTCGGCAATTTCCTCGTCGCTCGCGCCTGCATTGCGCGCGCCGCGCACATGGGTCGCGGCCATGGGACTGTATCCGGCCGCCAATATGGCGAGCAGGAGCAGTTCGCCATATTTGGCGGACAGCGGGTTGGCGTCGATGCTGCCCCGCCGCATGAGATAATAGGCGTCCGCCGCTTCTGGCGCCAGGCGCATCAACGCGCCGAGCGGCGCCGGGATGTTCCCTGCCCAATAGGCCCGGAAATTGGCTTCCGCCTCTCCCTCCGCCGCCTTGGGCAGGGGTTGCGGGTCCGGCGCCTGGGCGTCGCCGAAACTCTCCTTGATGATCTGCGCGAAATCGAGCGCCGCAGCCTCGCCGCGGAGGCTGGACAGCACGATGAGGCCAGCGGTCGCCTCCTTCGATGTCAGGCCCAGCGTTACGCCGCGTTCCAGTTCCCGGCGCGCAAGGGGCAAATGACGGCGATCGACGGCAGCCACCGCTGCGAACAGCGCTTTCAGACGAGCGGGCACCGCGCCGTCCGACTCGATCACCGATCGGAAAATGTCATATCCTGCAAGCGTGTACGGCGCATAGCCCCGCAACAGGGCGACTTCCATGAGTGGGCTGTTCGTCATCGCTTGCTCTCCTGCGATCCAGATGATCGACCGACTGGTCGGGCGTCAACCAAAAATTTCTCTCCTAACCAGTTTGACAGCCGACCAGTCGGTCGACTACTTATCACTCGACCGATCGGTCGGGTGAGTATTAGAACATGAGCAGGCCGGCTCGAATCCGGCGGCATATCTGGAGCGGATGCGTGGATTTCGAACAGTCGGCCAAATCCAGGGAATGGATGGAGCGCGTAAGGGCGTTCATGGAGGAGCATATCGTTCCTGCCGTTCCGGTCTATCACCAACAGTCCGCCGCGATCGACCGCTGGACCGAGATCCCGCCCGTATTCGACGAACTCAAGGACAAGGCGCGGCAGGCGGGGCTGTGGAACATCTTCATGCCGCCATCTGAGCATGACGACGAATTTTTCACCAGCGTCGGCCTTACCAACGTCGAATATGCGCCGATCGCCGAGCTGATGGGGCGCATTTCCTTTGCGTCCGAAGTGTTCAACTGCATGGCGCCGGACACCGGCAATTTCGAGGTGCTGCATCGTTACGGCACGGCCGAGCAGAAGCAGCGCTTCATGGTGCCGCTGCGTGACGGGAAGACCCGGTCCGCCTTCCTGATGACCGAACCGGCCGTCGCCTCCTCCGACGCGCGGAACATCCAGACCGACATTCGCCGCGACGGCGGCGACTATGTCATCAACGGCCGGAAATGGTGGTCGTCGGGCGCGGGCCATCCGCGCTGCGACTTCTTCATCGTCATGGGCAAGACCGACCCGGACGCCGCGCCCTACCGGCAGCAATCGATGATCCTGGTGCCGCGCGACACGCCCGGCGTGACGCTTGTGCGGCATCTGCCCGTCTTTGGCTACGACCACGCCCCGCACGGGCATTTCGAGGTGGCGCTGGAGAATGTCCGCGTGCCGGCGGAGAATATGCTGCTCGGCGAAGGTTGCGGCTTCGAAATCGCACAGGGGCGCCTTGGTCCCGGACGCATCCACCACACGATGCGCAACATCGCGACAATGGAAGTCGCGCTGGAGAAGATGTGCCGCCGCCTCCTTTCGCGACGGGCCTTCGGCAAGGCGATCGCCGAACATTCGGTCTGGGAGGAGCGGATCGCCCGCGCCCGTTGCGAGATCGAGATGGCGCGCCTGCTGTGCCTGAAGGCCGCCCACATGATGGACACGGTCGGCAACAAGGCCGCGCGCGCCGAAATCGCGATGATCAAGATCGCCGCGCCCAAAATGGCGCAGCAAATCGTCGACGACGCGATCCAGGCGCATGGCGGCGGTGGCGTCAGCGACGATTTCGGCCTGGCGGAGCTTTGGGCCAACACCCGCATCGTGCGGCTGACCGATGGACCCGACGAGGTCCATGAACGCCAGCTCGCCCGGATGGAACTGGCCAAATATGCGGAAGGGGCGGCATCGTGAGCGCTGCGCAGCCCGCTGCGACGATCGGCTCGACCGTGGATGTCGCCGCGAACAGCGCCTTCGACGAAGCCCGTCTTGCCGCTTATCTGGCGGGCCGGATCGCGGATTTTTCCGGACCCATGCGCGTCCAGCGGTTCGAGGGCGGACAATCCAACCCGACCTTCCTCCTGTCGACGCAGGACCAAAGCTACGTCCTGCGGCGCAAGCCCGCGGGCATATTGCTGAAGTCCGCCCATGCGGTGGATCGCGAATATCGCATCACCATGGCCCTGCACGAAGCCGGCCTGCCGGTCGCCGAGCCGCTGCTGCTGTGCGAGGACGAGGATGTCATCGGCAGCATCTTCTACGTGATGCGCTACGTTCCGGGGCGCAGTTTCTGGGATCCGCGCATGCCGGGCCTCGACCGGGCTGAACGCGCCGCCATCTACGATTCCGCCAATGAAACGCTTGCCCGCCTGCATCTGGTCGATTTCACGGCGCTCGGCCTGGCCGACTATGGCAAGCCGGGCAATTATTTCGCGCGGCAGATTTCGCGCTGGTCGCGGCAATATGAAGCCTCGCGCACCCGCGACATTCCCGAAATGGACCGGCTTGTCGCCTGGTTGCCGGATGCGGTGCCCGCCACGGAGGAGCGCACCACGATCATTCATGGCGACTATTCCTTCCACAATCTGCTCGTTCACCCGACCGAGCCGCGGGTGTCGGCTGTCATAGACTGGGAATTGTCGACCCTGGGCGATCCGCTCGGCGACCTCACCTACCATATGATGGAGTGGTTCAGGCCGGAGGGCGTTGACGTGCGCGGAACCCTGCGCGGCGCCGATCTTGCCGCGCTCGGCATTCCCACGGCCGAAGATTATGCCCGGCGCTATTGCGAGCGGACCGGCCTTCGCTGCGATCCGACGCACCCCTTCTACCGCGCCTTCAACCTGTTCCGGGTGGCCGCCATTTTGCAGGGCATAGCCGGCCGGGCGCGCGACGGCGTGCAGACCGCAAGCAATGCCGGCGACATCGTCACGCGGATCGAACCGCTCGCCAAGGCCGCCTGGCTGGCGGCGCAGGAGGCTGGCGCGCGCTGATCTGCTCACAGGACAGAAGAGATTTCTGGGCGAAAGACAAAATGGCCCTAATCAGAGGGAGAGAGATGATGACAAGGTTCAAGATTGGCCGAGTAGCGCTCCTTTCGGGATGCGCGTTTGCCGGGATCATCGTGCCGGCCCATGCGCAAACGGCGGCGACGGCAACGGCCGAAGCGCAGTCGGCGGAGGATGCCGGCGCGCCTTCCGCGCAAGACATCATCGTCACCGGAACGCGCGTCGTGCGCGACGGCTATAACCAGCCGACGCCCGTCACCGTCGCGCCCACCACGGAGCTGGAGAAGGCGACCCCCACCAACCTTGCCGACGCGATCAACAAGCTGCCGCAATTCGCCAACTCCGTCAGCCCGCAATCCAACAGCCAGTTGCAGGGCAATAGCGGCGAGCATGGCAATCTGCTCAACCTGCGCGGCGTCGGCCCGACGCGGGCGCTGATCCTGCTCGACGGCATCCGCGTGCCGCCCACGACATTCCGCGGCGCGGTGGACGTCAACACGATCCCGCAACTTCTGATCCAGCGGGTCGACGTCGTGACCGGCGGCGCATCCGCCGTCTACGGCTCCGACGCCGTCAGCGGCGCGGTGAACTTCGTCCTCGACAAGAAGTTCACCGGGGTGAAGGGCGTCGCGCAGCGCGGCGTGTCCACCCGCGGCGACCTTGGCAACTACCGCATCGGCATTGCGGGGGGCATGAGCTTTGCAGGCGATCGCGGTCATGTCCTCGCCTCGGTCGAGCGCTTTCACAGCGATGGCATCAAGCGCAGCGCGCGCATCTACGGTGACGACGCCTATGCGGCCGTGGGTTCGGTCCCCGGATCGACCGCCGCTCCGGGCCGCGAGGCAAATCCGTTCATCTTCCTGCCGAACCTGCGCTTCACGACGAACGACTATAATAACGGCATCATCACCGCGAGCACGGTGCCCGCGCTCGTCAACACTATCTTCCTGCCCGGCGGCGCGGTGCGTCCGATACAGCGCGGCACGCCGACCGGCACGCCGGGCACCAATGTGGGCGGCGACGGCCTCTACATTCCCGGCTTCAACCAGTTGATCGCGCCGCTGACGACGACCCAGGGCTTTGGCCGGCTGGCCTACGACCTGACCGATGGGCTGACGGCGCATGTCCAGGGCAGCTACTCGCGCAGCGTCACCAGCTATGACACGCAGGCCCAGTCCGTGCTCGGCTTCCGCTTCTTCAGCGGCAACGCCTTCCTGGACCCGGCGGTCCAGGCGCAAATGGGGCCGAATGACAACTTCACCGTCTTCCGCTTCATCGCCGAGCAGGGACCGATCCCGACGCGGGAGGCGACCAACGCCTATCTCATCAACGGCGGCCTTGAATGGAACCTGGGCGGATGGAACATCACTGCCGACTATACCCATGGCAAGTCCGTCACCAAATTCGCCCAGACGCAGGTCGAGATTCCGAAGCTGGCAGCGGCGCTGGACGCGGTTCGCGGACCTAACGGTTCGATCGTCTGCCGCGTCACGCTGACCAACCCCGGCCTCTATCCGGGGTGCACGCCGCTCAATGTCTTCGGCGCGGGAACGCCCTCCGCCGCCGATCTGCAAACCGTGCTCGGCGTATCCCGCTACCGCGCCATGAACTCGACCGACGACTTCGTCCTGTCGGCGCGCGGGGACGTTTTCGAGCTTCCGGCAGGCCCGGTCACGGTCGCCATCGGCGGGCAATATCGCAAGCAGAAGCTGGACCTGACGTCCAATTCCGATCCCGCCGTGCCCATCGACTTCACCGGGCTGCGGGGCATTCCGGCCAACCGCATGACCCGCTTCAACAACACCAATGTCGGCTCGGCCTTCGGCAAGCTGAATGTGAAGGAGGTGTTTGCAGAAGCGCAGGTTCCGATATTCAAGGGCCAGCCCCTTGCCGAGGAACTGAGCCTCAACGGCGCTTTCCGCCTCACCGACTACAGCACCAGCGGAAGCGTCAAGACCTGGAAGGTCGGCGCGGTCTACAAGCCGATTGAGGACGTGATGTTCCGCGTCACGCGCTCGCGCGATATTCGCGCGCCCTCGCTGTTCGAACTGTTCGCGGGCGTTCAGACCGCGCCGGTGAACTTCAACGACCCTCACACGGGCCAGCCGGGTTCGATCCGTCAATTCAGCGGCGGCAATCCCAACCTCGATCCCGAAACCGGCGACACGTTCGCCGCGGGCGTGGTCCTCAGCCCCAGTTTCCTGCCCGGCTTCGACGTTTCGGTCGATTATTACGACCTCAAGATAAAGGGCGCCATCGCCACGCAGGGGCTGAACGATGTCGTCAACGAGTGCGAAACGTCGAACGGCACGTCGCCGACATGCGCTCTTATCGAAAGGCCGCTGCCGTTCAGCGATCGCTCACCCGCCAACTATCCGATTTCGGTGAGCCTCATCACGCAGAACATCAGCTTCCTGCGCACCAGCGGCCTCGACATCACCATGTCGTACCGAACCAAGCTGGGCGATGGCGAACTCGCGCTGCGCGCTTTCGCCAACTATCTCGACCGCTACAAGTCTCAGACCAATTCCATCGCGCCGGTGATCGATTATGCCGGCCATGGCGTCAACAGCCAGACGGGCTATGCCTATCCCAAGTTCAGGGGCACGCTCAGCGCCAATTACACCAATGGCGGCCTGACGCTGTTCGTGCAGGAATCGATGATCGGCAAGGTGACCATCGGCAACCTCAAGAACGATCCGACGTCCTTTTATGCTGTCCCGGCGATCAAGCCGGTCTTCTATACCGACGCCACGGCATCCTATAAGTTCGACGTCCGCGGAGAACCGGAGCTGTTCGTGACAGCCACCAACCTGTTCGACCGCAAGCCGCCGCTGGTGGCCGCGGCCGCCGCGCCGGGCCTTCTCTATCCGACGCTGTTCACGCTCTACAACGTCGCCGGGCGCACGCTCACGGCGGGGGTTCGTTTCAAATTCTGAGGGATTGCCAAGCGGACCACCGGCGAGGGAAGTTCGATAATTCGGGGAGGCCCGCCCAAGCGGGCCTCCCTTCAATCAAAGAGCCTTTAAAGAGGTAGTCGCATGAACAGCCCTCCCATCGGACTCACCGCCCCGCCGACGACCTCCGCCGCCGGGTTGCGCCGGACGATGCTGGTCATGCTGGGGCTGGTGTCGATGTTCAACTATATCGATCGCACGGTCCTGTCGGTGCTTCAGGAACCGATCAAGCGCGAGCTGGGGCTGAGCGACGGTCAGCTCGGACTGCTCACCGGCCTTGCCTTCGCGCTGTTCTACGCGACGCTGTCCGTTCCCATCGCGCGGCTGGCGGACCGCTTCAATCGCCGCAACATCATCGCCGCCTCGCTCGCCACCTGGAGCGGCATGACCGCGCTTTCGGGCCTGGCGACCGGCTTCGGCTCGCTGGTCGCGTTCCGCATCGGCGTCGCGCTGGGGGAAGCCGGTTCCGTGCCCGCTTCCCATTCCATCATCGCCGATTACTACCCGCCCGAAAAGCGGGTCACGGCGCTTGCCCTGTGGGGACTGGCGCTCCCGGCCGGGATCATGCTCGGCTATGCATCGGGCGGCTGGATCGCCGCCGCGCTGGGGTGGCGTCTCGCCTTCGGGGTGATCGGCGTCGCGGGGCTGGCCCTGGCGCCGCTCGTCCTGCTGCTCGTGCGGGAACCTGCGCGGACGGGGTCGGGCCTTTCCGCGAGAACGGAAAAAGCGCCGCCCCTCGGCGAAGCCATGCGCTTCCTGTGGCGGCTGCGGACCTATCGCTACATGCTGATCGGCACGACCCTTCATGCCTTCGCCCAATATGCGATGATGAGCTGGTCCGCGCCCTTCTACATGCGCGTCCACCAGATGCCGCTTGCCGACGTCGCCTCCTGGCTGGCGCTGATGAACGGGCTGGGCGGCGGCATCGGCATCTATCTGGGTGGCCGCCTGTCGGACGCGGCGGGATCGCGCAATCCGGCGGGCCGCGTCTGGGTGAGCGCCGCCGCGATGCTCCTGATGGTCCCCGCCGCGCTGGTCCAGTTCCTGATCCCTTCGCTGACGGCGTCGCTGGCGTTCGGCTTCCTGGCGACCATGCTGATGTTCTTCTATTACGGCCCGATCATAGGCGTCCCGCAGTCTGTCGTCCCGCCGCGCATCCGGGCATTGACCTCGGCCGTGACCCTGCTGGTCTTCAACCTGTTCGGGCTGGGCCTGGGGCCGGCGGTGACGGGGTTCCTCAGCGATCATCTGGCGGCGGCGGAAGGGATGCAGGACACATCGCTGCGTTACGCGCTGTCGGCCGTGGTGCTGTTCTCGCTCGCGGGCGCCGGCAGCATCGCCTGGGCATCCCGCTTCTACGCGGGAGATCTCAAGGAGCATTGAACCTTCCATGCCGCCAGTCCGTTCTCTCATGCTGTTGTTCGCCTTTCTGCTGAGCGTCGTTGCCCAGCCGCTCCAGGCAGGGCCGCTCCCAAACGCGACGAACACGCGGCAGATATTTGCCGGCGCAAGCACCGACTCTTACACGCTGGCCGTCCGCGCCACTGTCTGGGGCTACCCCCTGGTTCGGGCGGCGCAGTTGCGGCAGAAGGCAACCCAGCCGGAGCATCCTTTCGCACCTCGCCCGACGACGCTCGCCACCGCGCCGATCAACCGGATCGGGCAGGCGCGCGACCTTGCCGGACCCGACACGCGGATCGGCGTCGCGCCGAACAACGACACGCTCTACAGCCTCGCCTTCCTGGACATGCAGGCAGGGCCGTTTCAGCTCGACACGCCGGACTTCGGGACACGCTACTATGTCTTTCAGTTCGGCGACGCCGACAGCGAGACGCGGCAATCCTATGGTCAGAGCAGCCATGGCGGGCGGCTTCCGCCGATCTTCATCGTCGGGCCGGACTATCGCGGAGAAATCCCGAAGGGCGTAAAAGTCGTCCGCAGCGCGCAGCGCTACCTCATGGTGGCGGGACGCATCCTCGTCGACGGATCGCAGGACCTACCGAACGTACATCGCCTTCAGGATGCGATAAGGCTGCACCAATGGTCTGAGAGGGGACGCCTGACCGAAGCGCCGATAACATCGCAGCGCGCCCTGGCGGGCGACAGGAAGGACGTGCCCGATGGCCTGAAGCTCCTGGCCAGCCTGGGCACGGTGCTTGAAGACTGGCGCGTATCGAAAGAGGATGCCGGCCTGGTCGCATCCCTGCGCCGGATCGGCCTCACCGTCGAAAACGGCTTCCGCTACGCGCATCTGCCGCCGGACGAGCGTGCAGCCATCGAGCGTGGCGTCGCCGATGGCCTTGCCATCATTCGGGAGAAGACGCGTCATCTCGGCACGCTTTCGGGCGGCTGGTCGACCAGCTACGCCGGCTCCCGCTTCGGCCGGGACTTCCTGTTGCGCGCAGCCGTGGCGATGGACCAGATCTATGTGCTGGACAAGGGCGAAGCGCTTTATCCGGTCGCCCATCTCGATGCGCAGGGGCGACAGCTCGACGGTCGGAACAACTACGCCCTGTGCTTTCGCAAGCAGGATCTGCCGCCGGTGGACGGCTTCTGGTCCATCACGCTCTATTATGAGAAAGGTTTTCTGGCCGCCAATCCGATCGATCGCTACTCGATCGGCGACCGGACGCCGGGCCTTGCCTATGGGCCGGACGGATCGCTTCGCCTTCTCATCCAGAATGACGATCCCGGCGCGGACAAGCGGGCGAACTGGCTGCCCGCTCCGCGCGAACCATTCATGCTGATGATGCGCCTTTACCGGCCCAAGGCAAAGGCGGCGGAGGGGGGATGGCATCCGCCAGCCATCCAGCCGATTGCCATAAACGTCCCGCCTGCCTCAGGAGGCTGTGGGGCGCCCTAGGCTGTATCGACATTCAGAAGATGGCGAGCCGAAAATGGTGATTTTCCGTGACCCGGCGCGCAGCCTACTCAAAGTAGGTGAGCACCGGAAGCACGGAGATTGAAGCGAGGCACGTGACTCGCTTCAACCATTTGCAGGCCGTCAGGGCTGAATGTCGATACAGCCTAGCATCAGGCCACGGTCCGGCCATTGTCGATGACGATCTCCGCGCCGTTCAACCGGGCCGACTCATCCGACACCAGGAACAGGACCAGGTCGGCGACATGCTCCGGCTGTCCTTCGTGCTTGCGGGCGGCTTCGCGCAATTCGGGCGCGGCGAAGCGATAGGCTTCGCGCACCATCTGCGTATCGTGCGATCCGGGGAGAACCACATTGGCGCGAACGGGATAGCCCTGCTGCTGGCAATGCACGATCAGGCTGCGCGTCATGGAGAGCACGGCGCCCTTCGCCGCGCTATAGGCGAACACGGCCGGATTGCCCCGGATCGCGGCCACGGACGCGATGTTGACGATCGATCCCGCGCCGCTGGCCGCCAGCGCCGGCAGGCAGGTCTTGCATCCCAGGAACGTTCCTTCCGCCGAAACGGCCATCACGCGGCGGAATGCCTCCAGCGACGACTGCTCGACCGTTTCGAAGGCAGCAATGCCCGCATTGTTGACCAGCGCATCGAGCCGGCCATAGGCGTGCATGATTTTCGTCAACGCGGCCTGCCATTGCGCTTCGCAGGTCACGTCCAGGCGAAGCGCCATCGCTGCCGGAAGCATGTCGGCGACCCGCTGCGCTTCCTCCTCGTCGACGTCGGCGACGATCACCCGCGCGCCCTCGCGCGCCAGCGCCTCGGCATCGGCCTTGCCCAGCCCGTGCGCCGCGCCGGTGATGAGAACGACCTTCCCTTCAACCCTGCCTTTTGTCGCCATCGTTGATCCCTTAGGCTGCCAGGGCGGCACGGGCGGCGATTCCACCGCCATGGAGGCGCGACAGCAGCAGCACGCGGCGCAGCCCTCGCCCGATCGCAAGTTCATCGGTCACGCCCATGCCGCCATGCAACTGCACTGCCTCCTCAGCGAGTTTCAAGGCAGCGTCGCCAATATAGGCCCTCGCCGCCGTCACGGCCCGGACCCGCGCTTCCTCCTCGGCCAGGGCCGCCTTCAAAAGCAAGGATCGG
The DNA here is from genome assembly GCF_000264945.2 of Sphingobium indicum B90A. Classification (NCBI taxonomy): domain Bacteria; kingdom Pseudomonadati; phylum Pseudomonadota; class Alphaproteobacteria; order Sphingomonadales; family Sphingobiaceae; genus Sphingobium; species Sphingobium indicum. The sequence goes on along the minus strand of NZ_CP013070.1, from coordinate 3,549,686 downwards.
GACTGCTCCAACCAAGTGTACATCCGGGCGCAGCGATGCTGGACGACCTGAAAGCTCGCGATCGGCTTGCCGAACTGGTGGCGCTGCCTGACATAATCGACGGTCAGGTCGAGCAAGCTCGCCATCGCGCCCACTAACTCGGCGACGATCGACAGGCCGGCCAGGGCTTGGGCCTCCGCCCACATGCCCGCCGGAACGGTGAGCGGCTGGGCCTGCACCGCATCGAATCGCACATGGGCCGCCATGCTGCCGTCGACCAGGCGAACCGGCGTCCTGCGGACTCCGCTGTCCTGCCCGTCGACCAGCATAAGCGCGCCTGCCTCGGTCTCCACGACAAAGGCGGCGGCATCCATGCCATCCCGGACAATGGCCGCCGATCCGCGGAGCCTTCCGTCCACAAGCGCGCCACCCGGCGCGAATGCGAGCAGGGCGTCCCCCTGCATCAGCCTGTCGCCCCATTCTTCGGCGGCGGCACTGCCAGCGATGGCCCGGCCGCACAGCAGGATGGCCTCGGCCAGCGGGGTGATCGCAAGGGCGCGCCCCATCTCTTCGGAGACGATCATCACCTCCGCCGCGCCGCCGCCCAGGCCGCCTGCCTGCTCCGGCGTCAGCAGGGCGAAAAGGCCGAGTTCCCCCAATGCGCGCCAGTCGTCGGGAGACATCGGCCCTTTCGCCATGGTCGTCGCGTCATATCGGTCCGCCAGGAAGCGGCGGACCATGTCGCGGACCATCGCCTGCTCATCGCTGAGCGCGAGGTTCATGGCTCAGAGCACCTCGATGATCGAGGCGTTGGCGATGCCGCCGCCTTCGCACATGGTCTGGAGACCGTAGCGCTGGCCCCGCGCCTTGAGCGCATGGATCAGCGTCGCCATCAGCTTCGTGCCGGTCGCGCCGAGCGGATGACCGAGCGCGATGGCGCCTCCGTTGACGTTCAGCCTCTCCGGGTCGGCATCAAGCGCCTTCATCCATGCCAGGGGGATCGAGGCGAAGGCCTCGTTCACTTCGAACAGATCGATGTCCTTCATCGTCATGCCGGCGCGGTCGAGAACCCGCCGCGTCGCCGGGATCGGCTCTTCCAGCATGATGACCGGGTCGCCCGCCGTCACCGCCAGGTTGACGATGCGGGCGATGGGCTTCAGGCCATGCGCCCTGACGGCGGCTTCGGACGCGACGAGCACGCCGCTCGCGCCGTCGCAGATCTGGCTCGCGGTCGCCGCGGACAGCGTGCCGCCCTCGCTCAGCAACTTGACCGAACCGATCGACTCCATCGACGCATCGGCGCGGACGCCTTCGTCGCGGTCGTGGATCGCCTGCTCCCCTTCCGCCGTGACGACGGGCACCGGAACGATCTCGGCGTCGAACGCGCCTGCATTCATGGCCGCCGCCGCTTTCCGGTGGCTGGCGAGCGCGAACCTGTCATGGTCGTCGCGGGTGAAGCCATATTTGTCGGCGATCATCTGCGCGCCGTGGAACTGGCTGAACATCTCCACGCCATAGCGCTTCTGGATCGCCTCCGAGAAGGGGTTGGCGCCGATGCCGCCCGCCTTGGCCAGCGTGATGGGCGAGCCCATCGGCACGCGCGTCATGCTTTCGACGCCCCCTGCGATCACGATGTCCTGAAGGCCCGACATGACCGCCTGCGCCGCGAAATGCACGGCCTGCTGGGACGAGCCGCACTGCCTGTCGATCGTCACCGCCGGCACGCTGTCGGGCAGGCTGGAGGCGAGCACGATGTTGCGGCCGAAGGCGAAGGTCTGCTCGCCCACCTGGCTGACGCAACCGATGATCACATCGTCGATCGCGGCCGGATCGACGCCCGCGTCGGCGACCAGCGCGTCCAGCACGAGGGCGCCAAGATCGGCGGGGTGCCAGCCGGCAAGGCGGCCGTTGCGGCGGCCGCCAGCGGTGCGGCGGGCGGAAACGATATAGGCTTCAGGCATGGTGCATCCTTCTTGTGTCTAAAGGCCGAGCGCGGCCTTCGCGATGAGTGTGAGCTGGATTTCGCTGGTGCCGCCGAAGATCGACCAGGCGCGGGCGTTGAGGTAGCGGGCGGCCGCGACCTGCGCCTCAGGCGAACCGATGGGTGTGGGCATAGCGTCGCCGTAAAAGGGACGCTCGACCGGCAGTTGAAGACCGGCGAGGCCGAAGGCGTCAACCGCCAGCGCCTCCACGCCCTGCCGGATCTCGGACGCCAGCAGCTTGGTGGTCAGGCTGCGCGGGTCGGGCGCGGCGCCATGCTCGATCTCGATCAGCGTCCGCAGTTCGGTCATCTCCAGCGCTTCCGCCTCCAGTTGAAGCCGGACGGCGCGATCCGCCAGTTCGCCGGTCAGCGGCCCCATCGATGTGCGCAACCGGGCAAGATCGGCCAGGATCGCCGGGGCGAAGCTGGACCCGCCCCGCTCATTCTCCAGCAGGAACTTGGCGATAGACCAGCCTTGCCCCTCTTCGCCGACACGGTCCGAGACCGGCACCCGCACCTCGTCGAGGAAGACCTCGTTCAACTCGTGATCGCCCGACGCGCTGAGGATCGGCTTCACCGTCACGCCGGGCAGCGCCATGTCGATCAGCAGGAAACTGATGCCCTGTTGCGGCTTCACATGCGGATCGGTGCGGACCAAAGCGAACAGCCGGTTCGCATGGTGCGCCTGCGTGGTCCAGATCTTGTGGCCCGACACGACATAATGGTCGCCGTCGCGCACGGCGCGGGTCCGCAGGCTGGCGAGGTCGGAGCCGGAGCCGGGTTCCGAAAAACCCTGCGCCCAAACATGCTCGGCCGTGCGCAGGCGCGGGAGATAATGGTCCTTCTGCGCCTGGGTGCCATAGGTGTAGAGCACCGGCCCCACCAGCTTCAGGCCCATGCCGGGCAGGATCGGAGCGCCCGCCTCCGCGCATTCCTTCTCGAAGATCCAGCGCTGGACCGGCGTCCATCCCGGCCCGCCTGCATGGTCCGGCCAGTGATAGACCAGCCATCCCTTCGCTTCCAATATCGCCTGCCATTCGCGTGCGATATCGGGTTCGGCGAAGACGCCGGACGTCAGTGCGGCCCCGCGCCGAAGCTTGGGCGAGAGCGATGCGGCGAGGAAAGCGCGCACCTCCTCGCGGAAGGCGCGCTGCTCTGGTGTAAGCGCCAGGTCCATGGCCTCAGCGCTCCACGATGGCGACGGCGGACACGCCCGGCGCGCCATAGACATGGCTGTAGCCCAGGCGCAGCTTGCCCGGAGCCTGCCGCGCACCCGCCTGCCCGATCAATTGCACATAATTTTCATACACCTGGCGAAGCCCCGATGCGCCGATCGGCTCCCCGCAGGCGAGGCACCCGCCATCGGTGTTGACCGGCAGGCTGCCGTCGATCCGCGTGCGGCCCTCGGCGATCCATGCGGCCTGCTCGCCATCGGCGCAGAACCCGTTTTCGGCCATGTGCATGATCTCGGCCCCCGCCTCCGTGTCCTGAAGTTGCGCGATGTCGATGTCCTCGGGGCCGACGCCCGCCATGTCATAGGCTGCCTGAGACGCGACGCTGGTGGGCGAGCCGCCGCGCTCCAGATCAAGCGCTGGCGAAAAGACCTCGAACGATCCGGGGGGCCGGGTGCGAACCGCGGCCGCACGCAACCGCACCGCGGGCAGGCCGAGTTCGCGGGCTTTCCTGCCGCTCGCCAGCAACAGCGCCACCGCGCCCTCCCCCGGCGAGCAGAACATGAATTTGGTGAGCGGGTCGCTGACCATCTGCGAATGGAGGATGGTGTCGATGTCCACCGCTTCGCGCCGCCAGGCATGATCGGCGAGGACGCCGTTGGCGAACGCCTTTTCGGCGACCGCGCCCAGCATGCGCGGGGTGATGCCATGGAGGCTCATATAACGCTGGATCTTCATGGCGAAGAACTGGGTGGTCAGCATCAGCCCCGTCTCGCCATACCAGTCCGGCAACCCCCAGTCCGCCGGCAGGGGCGAGAAGGAGCCTCGCGGGTGCTTGTCGAAACCTACAGCGAGGCCAAGATCGAACTCGCCGGACTTGATCGTGCTGTAGGCGCCGAACATCGCCGAACCGCCAGTCGCGCACCCGTTGGCGACGTTGATGAAGGGGATGCCGGTCAGCCCCAGTTCCGACACCATCGTGTCCGCATTCCCGGCGGCGTCCGATCCGCCGAACGCGAACTGGATATCGCGCCATGCCAGCCCCGCGCGTTCGAGCGCCTGGCGGACGGCGAAGACGCCCTGCTGCAGGCCCGAAAGGCCGGGCGTGCGGCCGAAGGGATGGATTCCCGCGCCGACGATGAAGACGTCCTCGCTCATATCCCGGCGCTCCCGTCCGGTGCGAAGCCGAAGCTGGTGCGCACTGTGCCGTCCGCCAGCGGGAAGGGCAGCGGCACGACGCGCATCGCCATGCCGATTGCCAGATCATCGAACGCCACGTCGACCAGGCGACCCTCGACGATCAGCGCCCCATCCAGTTCGACATAGCCCACGGCGTAAGGCTCGAACGCTTCCGGGCCGGCATAGGGCGGCGACTTGGGGCGGAAACGCTGGACAGTCCACGACCAGAGCCGGCCCGTGCGCGGCAGCAGGACGCGGTCGTAGCGCGTGTCGTCTTCCGGCCGTGCCGGAAAGCACAGGCGATGGGTTGCCCGCTCTCTGGAGGCAAGCAGCGCAATGCCGTCTGCATCGGGGCAGATGAGGCCGTCGGCTATCGGAATGGGCAGGGTGTCGGGCATCGCTTATCTCCTTCCGAAGACATAGCGCCCGACCGTTCGGTCGGCTTCTGACCAATGCGACAGGGGCTAGTTTATCATGCCCAGGAAGCCGAGCTGCGCCGCCTTGAACATCGTCTGGTCGCGGTTCACGGCATCCAGCTTCACCGACGCCGATCGGATATGGAATCGCACCGTGGTGCGTTGCAGGCCCAGGATGATGCCGATTTCCTCGTTCGTCTTCCCGGCGGCCGCCCAGCGCAGGCATTCCACCTCGCGCTTGCTCAGGGATATGCTCCCCAGACCGGGGCGCGCCCGCGCCGTCACCTTGACATAGCTTTGCACGAAGGCCCGCGCCAGCACGGCCAGAGCGTCCGCGGCGCAGGCATAGGCATCCGACAGGTCATTGGCCTCCGGCTCGGGCGAGAGGAAGCTCGCCGCGCCGATCTGCCCGAAGGGCAGGTGGATCGGAACCACGATCGCCGCCGCCGTCATGGCCCGGATGCGGAAATCGTGCAGGTCGATCACGTCGAGCAGCGGGTTGGGCAGACGGGTGAAAAAGCCATGCGCGTTGCACCAGAAGGGTTCGGCCTCCACCCGGCAGGCGTGAACGATGGGCGAGGAAAGGGCAAGCTGAGGCACCTCCCACCAGCGCGGTTCCTCGCCGCGAAAACCGAATATCTCGCTGGCGAGCACAGCGCCGTTTCCGTCGCGCATCGGTTCGCGGGAGGCCACATTATGCGTGACCGCCGTGCGAAGCCCGCAAAGGTCCATCACCGCATCGCGCAGCCGCTCCGCCGCTGGCCCTATGCCCCCCGGTTCCGAAAAGCGGACCGCGTCGATCAGGACGGCGGACGGCATCGTGCAGGAGCGGCCGGCAGCGGACATGGTCAGCGGTCCTTCAGGCTCAGCCCCTCGAAAAAGGGCTTGCAGATCGCGTCGGCGACGTCCTCCGGCGATCTGCGCTTGGCCAGGGGAGGATACCATTTATAGGCCCAGTTGCACATGCCGAGGAAGCCCAAGGTGGTGAGCCCCGGGTCGCACGGGCGGAAATGACCGTTCGCGATCCCCTGCTCGATGATGCCGCGCACCCGCTGCAGATAGGCGTTGCGCTGCGCCCGGATATGGTCGCGCATCTTGCCTTCCAGATCCTCATAATGGTCCATGAACGCCCGGACATAACCCGGATGCTCCGCGATCTGCCGCAGGATGTCGATGCATGCCGCGCGCAGGCGGCCCAGCGGATCGTCCGATCCTCCTTCCTCGTCGAGTCCGGCCAGCAGCGCGCTCATATGCGCGTCGTGCATCGCGAAGAGGATGGCGTTCTTGCTGGGGAAATAATGGTAGAGCGTCGGCTTGCCGAGGCCCACCTCATCCGCCAGCATCTGCATCGACGCCTTGTGATACCCCACCCGGTCGAACAGCGTTGCGCAATGCCTCAATATCTCGTTGCGCTTCTCGTCATGCGCTTCGGTCGTCTGCCGTTTCTTTGCTGCTTCTCGCGCCATTGCCGGCTCTGTTCCCTGTTCTGCGTTCCTACCTCTCACAAAGGTAAGTCGACCGTCTGGTCGGTTCCTCCTAGGGATAGGGCTGGATGACGAGAATGCAAGCGCGAGGGAGCGGACAATGCAAGTTGAGGGCAAGACAGCGCTGGTCACGGGGGCGAGTTCGGGTTTGGGCCGGCATTTCGCTCGCCTGCTGGCGCGGGAAGGGGCGACGGTCGTGGCGGCGGCGCGCCGAGTCGGCGCGCTTTCGGCGCTCTCCGATGAGATCGGGCGGGAGGGCGGCACATGCATTCCCGTCGCCATGGATGTGACCGACCCGGACGCGGTGGCGGCAGCCTTCCGGCAAATCGAGAGCGACCTTGCGGCGCCTCTCTCGATCCTCGTCAACAATGCAGGCGTAGCCCACACGCGCGCGGCGCTCGATCTCAGCGCGTCCGAGTGGTCGCAGGTGCTCCAGCCCAATCTGACCGGCGCCTTCCTCGTGGCCCAGCAGGCGGCGTGCATGATGCGGGGCGAAGGCGGGACGATCGTGAACGTCGCCTCGATCCTGGGGGAACGCGTGTCCAAGGGGTTGGCCGCCTATGCCGCCAGCAAGGCCGGCCTCATCCAGTTGACGAAGGCGCTCGCGCTGGAATGGGCGGCGTTCGACATAAGGGTCAACGCGCTCGCGCCCGGCTATATCGAGACGGACCTGAACCGCGACTTCTTCGCGTCCGACGCAGGTCAGCGGCTCATTTCGCGCATACCGCAGAAGCGACTCGGCCAGATGCAGGATCTGGACGGGCCGCTCCTGCTGCTATGTTCCGATCAGTCGCGCTACATGACGGGCGCGGTCATCGCGGTGGATGGCGGGCACCTCGTCAGCGGTCTTTGAGGGCGGACGGCCCTCACGCATCCATCGCGGTCGCGCCGATGACCCAGGCGGACAGGCCGGCGGTCGGCACGGCGCAGATCACCGCTTCGGCCACCGCTTCCTCGCTGGCGCCGGCGGCGCGC